>CANPXK010000004.1 GCA_947585965.1 uncultured Clostridia bacterium | reverse complement strand
ACCTTTCTCATTTTCTCATTTACGAGAATATTGTAATTCTGCTCGCTCGAAGCAACCGAAGCCTGCTCAAGCATCTTTCGATAGCTTGTAAGAAGTTCCAAAAGGCTTTTACGGAATGCCTTATCATAATAAGTCATATAACACTCTCACCCCTTTCAAGCCGGTCATATTCCTTTATAACCTCCTGCTCAATATATGAACGTGTTTTCGGAGTAAGCGGGATTACATCAGAGGACTCATTGCCGGAATGCCTGCGTATTGTTTTTGAAAACTCTACAAACCTTTTCTTTCCGTTGTCAATAAGCCTGATGTTGCCGATGAGAAGGCAGTAGTCAATTACGATTGATACATCGGCTATCTGCCTTTTGTTGCCCTCGGTTTTTGTTATCGCTATTGATGTTATTTTCATAGCTCTTCCTCCATTATATATTACTTTTCTTTAGATTTAAAGTACAGATTTTTTAATTATACAGGTTATTGTATGATTCGTATTGGGATTCCATACTAATACTGCCTATTACATATTTGTTTATAGGATCATTCAACAATACATAAATTAACTTTTTTCGGATTTCTTTTTGCGAATAATACAACGTTATAGTTATTTTTGTTGTATCATGTACATCTGATAGGTTAAAATTAATATCAAATAATTTTAAATACGTTAATGAGGGTGTGGATAGTTTGGGCAATTCATCCCTTAATTCAGCAAATGTATGATATTCTTGCCGGAGAAAATTTAATATCATTTCTACCTTATTCCTTGCTATTTTTTTGTTTATAGCTTTGAAAGTTATTATCAGCATAGTGTAAATCACTATGAATATAACTAAAATAAAGTCCCACATTTCATCCTCCTAAAAGAATCAAAATAACCGTTGCGTATCCAATCAAAACACCTGCAAACACCCAAAAATACATACATATTCGAATTTTAGTTGTTTTTTTAAAATAAAAATCATCTATTTGCATAAATGCACCCACAAAAAGCATAAATGAAGGTACAACAAATATTATCAGTGCGGATGTTCCTACATCAATAGATGAGATAATACTGAATAACCCTGCCAATATCATTCCAAGCAATGTGTCGATTATTTCTAATTCTGCCGCTGCCTTCGATAGTATTATTGGTATGACAATTATCTGAAGTACAAACGAGATTATAAGACAGGGGTAATTGGTTAAAAATTCAATGATATTCATCCTGTTCTTCCTCTTCGTTTTTCTTCATTTCTATGCTTTTGTTATTCTCAATCAGATGTTTCCTCAGTCGGCTGAAAGACGACCAATATGGGGTATAGTATGTGTAGGTAGCCCGCTCTTTGACTTCCTGCCTTTTCTTCTTGCTTCTTATTCCGGACAGCTCCTTTTGCGATAGCAGGCATTTTTTTTGAGGACACATGAACCTCTTTCGTATATCACAGTCCTCGGTACACCATTCAAAGTTAATTTTTCCGTTAATGAATATGACGGTATAAAGACTGTTTTTTTCTCGGGTACGAATAAGTGTAACATCGTACTCATCTATCCGAAGCTCAACAGGAAGTTGGCAGTCCATTATTTTAACTTCAACCTCTTTCCAATCAACCATTATACATCACCGCTCCCATTCATATGGGACATCTCGATCAGCATATCCCACATTTTTTCAATGGTCAATGCCGACACAGAGATGTATATTTTTCTATCAAAACCGCAAATCATTTCAGCAGTTTCTTTAATTGCTTTTGCAGCAATTAAAGCAAATTCATCCTTATTAACCGTTATCTTCTGTTTTTCTCCCATAAAGTCACATCCACCTTTTACTCTTAATCATCTATGTAACATGGGTAACGGAGCTTAATTGCCTCCCAAAAGTATGGTGCATAATTGCAACAGAAAATAGAACTTGGAGTGTAATACGCACTCGGCAGTTCTAATTCATAGCCCTCCCCGGATATGTATTTTTCACCGTCTGAGCAGCAGCCGTCCCATAGGTTAAATGCTAACCGTGTTACTTTCTTACTTGTGCCGGTCTGCCATGCCATATCAATACCTTCAAGAATTATGACATCTCTATCAAAATCAAACACGTCCGAAACGTGATTTCTGATGTTTTCGTCCAATGCAAGAAGATACGCAACCGCCCTATGGTACTCATCCAAGTATTCCATGCGGCTACAGAACAAAGAATAGTAATACTCGTGTTCTTCGTCTGCCCATTTCAGATTTTCCACAAATGTTTCTTCTGCTTCTTCCTCTTCCAACTCTTCCGGCAATGCCAATTCTTCGCTATCGGTCTGTAAATCCGGGACTTTAAGTCCCTGTTCCCCGGTATCTTCCGGTGTTGGTGTTTTGCTGCGTTCGGTTTTCTTTTTCTTCTCTGTCGGGATTTTGGCATCCGGTTGAGATATATTTTCGGGAGATTCAGATACAATTCCTGATATTTCACTTGTATCTGAGTTTTCGTCTTTTTGCTCCTTTTCATCCGATACCGCGGACTTACCGAACACAATCATATCAATGTTTTTACCAAATTCTTCGTCACTCAACGCATCAGCAATTGTATGTATATTTTTTGTTACATACACTTTAAAGTGCTTTGAAATAGCACTATCATCCATACCAATGCTGTTAATGTAATCAAAAAAAGCAAGCTGCTTCTTTTCTGACAGAAAAGAAAGTTCGACGGCTGCTTCTATACTGATTGCACCTTTATCAACCAATTTTTGAATATCCGGTATGAGGTTTGTAAGTCGGATATAACGATATATCTGCTTGCGGCTCATACCATTCTGCTCGGCTATTGCCGATACAGTTGACTTCCTGCCGAGTTTCCTCAAAAGCTCAAGCTGTTCCGAATAAGCACGGGCATAAACCGTAGGTGTATATTCATTGTTTCGGTCGGTGTTGGTTGCAAGCAGAATATAGCGGGCTTCCGGATCAGTTATATTCATTTCTCTGACAAAGCACGGTACTTCCTCCTTGCCGAGCTGACGGCAGGCTCGGAAACGGTGCCGTCCCGAAAGGATATGATATCTTTCTCCGTTCTTGACAACTATAAGCGGTTCTATAACCCCGACTGCTTCAATACTGTCGGCAATCTGAGCAACCTTATCCTCATTTATCGGGAATGGCTGATCTTCTATCTCATCGAGCAGAGAAAGAGAAATATTTACATACTGATTATCAGACTTTACTCCGAGCAAATTACTATAAGCGTCCGCAACGCTTGTAGGAAACTGCTGTTTAGGAATACTCAATTTTTTAGCCATTTACCTGTCCCTCCTTACCGATGATCTCGTCAACAACAGCCATATACTGCTGTCCTGTTACACTGCTCTTTTTGCCGACAAGGCTTTTGTGTTCAATAGTAGCAACTTTGACTTCATCACGAAAAGCAATCGCATTTTCAAAGACAAAGCTGCCATAGCTTTCATTCATTGCTTCCATAATTGCCTTTGCCGAATTTGTACGCTTGTTGAACATTGTAACGAGCATTCCGAGTACATAAGGCTTAATGTCATTTGTTTGCTTAACTCTTTGCAGTGTAGCAAGCAGCTGATCCACACCCTCATAAGCCCAATAGTCAGACTGCACAGGGATAAGCACCTTGTCACAGGCTTTAAGGGCATTGGAAACGAGCAGATCAAGTGTTGGGGGACAGTCGATAATGATATAATCATATTTATCGAAAGTACCGTCAGAGAAAAGACGGCTGAATACTCCCGTACTATCGCTGTCTGTGCCGAGAATGGAGATAATTCCTGCCAACATAAAGTTAGACGGGATATAATCAACACCAAGCTCAGACTTACGGATAGCTTCTGACACAGGCTTCTTAACCTTTGATACAGTCTGAAAAATCAGTTCTGAAATTGTGGGATTGCCGTCCGTACCATCGTAGCCCAAAAAACGGGAGAGGTGGGACTGATTGTCCGTGTCAACGAGCAGCACCTTTTTGTCTTTTAGTGCAAGTCCTGCACCGATATTAATTACGGTCGTTGTTTTTGCTACGCCGCCTTTTTGATTGGCAACGGCAATGATTTTTGCTTTTTTCATAATTGTCTTCTCCTTACTTGAAATTAAATTTTTATAAATAAAAACCGCCTGCTCATTACAGACGGTTATTTATTATACGAATTGCAACTTATAACAGATTGTATCGTGTCTTGCTTGCAATATATAGGTATATTTATATATTATTACAGCTCGCAATATATAGACATATACGAGTTGCAACCAGTTTTACCGGTATCGGTCTTTCGTTTATCTCCTCGCAACATATAGCATATACGAGTTGCAACGGTTAATGCTTATCTCACAAGATACTATTAAACCTCGCAACATATAGACATATGCGAGTTGCAATCGATAAACAGCCATTTAGTCTTCGCCTCCATTATCTCGCAACATATAGACATATACGAGTTGCAACGTAAGAGCAAAACAACTTACAAACAACTTGCTCTTCTCGCAACATATAGACATATACGAGTTGCAACCGCTACATATTGTGCATACGGCTTGAGTGTATGCAGTTTATACCTCACCGAGTGTATCTGAAACCCTTCAGGAAGGGAATTACTCATACTGATCTCGATTTTTGGACGCCGAGTCGCCCCATAATTAATTTAATTTTCAGACTTTTCCAAAGATTTTTTTATAATCTCATCTATTTTTGCGATAGCAATATTTTGACTTGCATTATAAAATGCAGTCATTTTCTTTCCGCAATCAGGACATATGAAATATTCCGTCAATTCCTGTTCTTTGTCAATAGTGCCGCAAGAGCTGCACCGTCTTGTCAGATAAGTCGGTTTTAAATATTTTACGGTTATACCGTATTCGTTTGCTTTCTGTTCTATTTTAGTCTGTAAGTCGTAATAACTCCAGTTCTTAAGGAATTTATTATCTGTTGATACACCGGTCAGATTTTCCATCTGTATGACAGAACAATTATTTTTAACAGCATATTCGACTAATGCCCTACTGTATTTATGATTGCAGGTATCACGAAATCGTGCGATTTTGTCTTCAATTTTATATGCAGGACGGTTTCTTGTTTTTATACCGTGACCTATTCTGCCGTCACCACAGTATTTAGCTTGTCGGAGTAGGGATCTTCTACGCTGCTCTGTCTTTCTTCGGAAATTTTCTATTTCATCACCATCAACGATGAAGCTGTTACTGTCACCGTAAACAGATGCACATATCGGGTGTGTGTAATCAAGGAATACTCCGAGTATCTTATCACCTTCAAGAAATATTTTTTTGCCGTTTTTACTAATCTTTGAAGCCGGAAAATCATAGACGAGGTTCAGCTGCCACATTTTCTTATTCCTGTTATACTTCATCAGACTTCCGGCTATTGCATATTCACCGGCAATACATCGCTCCAATATACAGCGTGTGGACTTATCCTTGACAAAAGCCTTAAAGCACAAGTGCAGTTCCGATAAATTAAACTTTTCTTTAGCTTTTCTATTAAAAAGTTTGATATTTATATAAAAGTTCTTGTACTCCTCATCCGAGCTGAATATGTATATTGATTGTTTTGATAATTCTAAAGGTTGGTCACCATTGTAGTTGATGATTGAACGGTTTCCTTTAAACATCTCACCTTTGGAGTTATTGAACTCTTTATATGCCTTATCTGTAGTAGCGGACATATTTACACTATACAGGTCATATTCACCGCTGCCGGAAACAGCCTTATATGTGTATCCTCTCAGGGACATTCCTATAACATCCTTTTCATTTGGATATTCGTTATTTTTCTGTTTATAGTCGCTTGCAAAGCCACTGTATTCCCAGCAAAGCTGTATAACCTTGTTTTTTATACTGCGTGTCTGCCTTTGCAGCTGCCACAAAATCTCATTGACTTTCTTATAATCAAGATCCTCTTGATTTCTTTCTTCCGCATAAATTAAGGGAATTTTTACTACTTTTATCAATTATGTCACTTCCTTTGTTAATCTATCTTAATATTAATTATTATCTATGTTCAATAAAAATATTGAAATAACAGAAAATAATTTATGCTTATTGACAATTTTCTTTCTTTTTTGTAGAATACAATCTGCAAATAAAAAAGCCAATCCAAATTATCTCGGAAAGGCTTTCAGGAAAAGGAGATTGAATTTTATGGAAATTTTAAACGAAAATTCTACATTTAGTGAATGGGGCGAGAGGTGGAAGAAAAGAAATATAATTGGATTAGCATATGGTCGACAAATCACCATTGAAAGTCAACTTGCACATATATATTCATTCATCGGAAATTTGCCTATCAATAAAATCAAACTTATGAACCTTGATGATATCATTATCGAGAGGGGAAACTTAAATCCAAATACAGGAAAACCTATGTCCAAGGCATATCTCAAGGAAATACGTAATGTAGTAAAGTCTATTTTTAACTATGCCATTATGAATTGCGATGGGTATATAAAAAATCCTGCTATGGAAATAAAAATACCGAAGAACGCACCAAAAACAACTGTGAGAGCCCTAAACGAACAGGAACAAAAATGGATTTATGATATGCCCCATAGATTACGTTGTGGTTGTTTACTAATGATGTTCTGTGGTTTAAGGGCTGGAGAGTTAATTGCTTTAAAATGGAGTGACATTGATTTCAAAAATAAACTCGTTAATATAAATAAAAATGCTATTAAAACAGCACCAAATAAATTCGAAATCAAACAGTCAACTAAGAACGGGAAATCGAGGACAGTAAGCATACCGGATTTAATTTTAAACGATCTTAACACTTACTATCAAACCAGCAGTTCACTAATTGTTTGTCCTAAGAGGGACGGAACTATGCAAAGCCCAAGTTCGTGGAGAAGTCTTTGGAATTCATATATATTTGATCTTAACAGAATTTTCGGTAATTCAAAGTTGGATACAAAATATACACCTAAAAAAACTCCGCAGATTATTGAAAAAATTAGACCTCATATGCTTAGGCATACATATGCCACAATGTTATATAATTCGGGTGTCGACATAATGACAGCAAGTAAATTAATGGGGCATGCTGATATTCAAACAACACTGAAAATCTACACAGAACTTAGGGAGCAGACTATGATATACAGTATAAACAAATTTGATAATTATGTGTCGGGACGTAGAGGCCGCTGGTTCGAATCCAGTCACCTCGATTTTTTTCGCCCAATATTATGATTGCCCTTCGTCTCTCAATATATGGGTATGTGCGAACTGCAACCGTTGTATGTTGTGCATAATGAAGGATACTAAGAGGGACATATCTGCACGCCTCTTCTCTGTTACCAGATTGGAGAACGGCAACGATTTTATATAATGACTACCCGTTTCAGGGTACTACCCCTGAATAAAAATAAATAAAATCTTGCTTTGCCGCTTGACAAACAACCACAGGATACTTATTGCTCACTCGGATTATTTGCCGGGTGTTTTCTTTTTGTTTCTTATTATTTCTTGATTTATTCGGTGTTGCCCTAAAGATTATCACCAAGATACTTCAATATTTTGCTTTTATCGTGATCAGAGAATGTAATATACCCATCAAATTTATCCGTTTTAATATGAAGCCTGGCAATATATTTGTGTCCCTCACGTTCTATCCCATATTTTGAATATTCCTTACAAATCGTATCCTGCAGTTTGTATATTTTTTCGGCTATTTCCGTAATATTATTTTCTGTCACAACGAGATTTAAGGAATTGAAATCACCGATAAGTTGTTTTTCTTCTTTTTCCAGGTATTGCTTCAGCACAAGCTCGTAATCGTCCCAGACCCACTCACTGTACTGAAGAGGAGCGATCATATTATTCTCAGCAATCCCATACGTTGTTGTTATGGTAATTTCTTCATTTCCTACCGGTCTGAAATAATAAACCTTTGAATTCTTCCCATT
Source organism: uncultured Clostridia bacterium (assembly GCA_947585965.1). Lineage (GTDB taxonomy): Bacteria > Bacillota > Clostridia > Oscillospirales > Acutalibacteraceae > UBA1213. Next base: position 56,137 of record CANPXK010000004.1, on the reverse strand, counting down.
CACTTTAACCCTTAAAAAGTTGGGCTTAATTGGATCTACCTCATAATCAGGCAAATCTTTGAATTCAGAACCGATAAACTCAAAATCAATATTATACCTGTCCTCTAATATTGATTCTATGCTACCTACAGTTGAAGTAAGATAGTATGGCAAGGGTGTTGCTATGAGCAGTACAATCAGAACAGTAAATAAAATCAGAAGTCCCAAAACTACTATTAATATTATACGAAAAATCTTTTTGATCTCCATAATTTCACCACTTTCTTACTATGAACTATTATCTCAACTTTCTCGTTTTCCCTGCGATATGTAATATAGAAACTCTAAATACGTGTCTACATAATTCAGGAAGGACGCTTCTCCTCCCTTTTTCGGACTCAAAATTTACAACAAGTCCGGTTCTCTTATTGACATAGCACTGATTATCCGTAATCTGCTCAATACCAAGGTTTTCTGCCTGCTCACCATGCATTACTGCCGACACGCTCGGTACAACATCATCATAACGATACTCGAATATTGAATCGTGTCAGCAGTGAAAAAATCTGAATAGACTACTAAAATTTGTAGTTTTAATTCTTGCAGAAGGTATCCATATGTATTGTCATGGAAGCAATATATCCCGCATCTCTATATACTTACCCAAGGTCAGTCGTCAAGATTTAAGCTTGAAACATCAATAATAAATTTTGAATCTTTCAAATATGTTACTATTATTGTTTCATGATGATAATAAACTATTTTGTTTTTCCGAATTGCACCGGCAAGAACGACAGTGTTGAATAAGAAATGCTTTGGTATAGGTTTATCATTATCCTTTCTCATACGTATAGTAACACAAACATCATAACTATCATTCTTCTTCTTAAAACTGGACATTGAATCAATGTATTTTGCACTGTATTCGTTTGACTTTAATTTTACCTTAATGATATTTCTGTTATTAATATCATGTTTAGATACAATACAACTCAAAATCTTTCCGTATAAAAACACTATACAAAGAGGTATCACAATACTCACACCGAGTAATGCAATAATCATACAGATAAGCTGATAGGTTGGTATATCGGAGTCAACTATAAAAACATGAATCAGCCCGCATAACACCCAAATTAATAAACAAAGTGCCTGTATTGCCAATAAAATGTCCGCAATAGACATTAGTATAGATGCTTTCCTCCGTTCATTAATGTAATCCATATCATAATTTACAGTACCATTTTTAATAATTTCCGACATATTTAACACTTCCTCACAATAAATCTATAAAACTTATAACAAAACCGGACACAACAAGATCGGAAAAATATGCGAAAATTCTATTTATAGTCAGTATCGGTCTTGTTGATATCCGTGCCGAGAACCAACTCGCCGCAATCCGGCAGCTCGTCTCCGTCCGTGTCCGTTTCACTGTCACACCATATACCATCTTTATACCACATTATTTAGCAAATGTCAATATTTGTTTCTGTATTTCATCAACATTTTTCTTTCTTGCCAAAGCAATGTGGGGATGTTGGCGGCATCCCCACCCGGATATGTTTTACCATTTTATTATTTTATTATAAGTTCATCATACCAGACTAAACGACAATCCGGAGAAAGCTGTCCTTTTATTATATCCAATAATTTCTGACGTTCTTCCTCATCATACCAATAATCATCACTATAATCCGGTGACTCTATCTGAAAACTAAGACATTTCAGATTTTCAAATTCATCAAAACGGCAACTATTATAGACCTCTTCCGGATTCGATCCGTCTATCAAAAATACATCAATCTGCTTGCAATCAGAAAAATATATGAGCAGAGCATCCATTGGCACATAAGGAGGCAAGGCATAGTTTAAAGTGAGTTTGTCCAATTTATTATCATTGTTTTTGAATAAAACATCATCCTCACTAACTCTGAATTTTTCATCGTATTGTGCATCAAATACAGCAACATTATATCTCCTGTCTCCTGCTCCGGATAACATAATCGAAGATACTTCAGAAAATTTACTTTCTTTGTTCTTCTCTATATAATCCATACAAATTTTCCAGAGATCTGCCATGGCTTTTATATCTTTCATAGAATCATCATATACGATATCACCATAACTATCATTTGTATTAACAGGGTAACCGGCAGTAAAGCGTATTAATAACTCATAATGAGCAGGATCTTCTTCTCGCGGAAATATTTTTATTTCTTCAAACTCAACATTATCGTAAAGCTTCGACATTCCAGAATAAACATAATTCCTGAAATTTCTGTCCTCTGTGTCCAATATGTAATTGATTATTAATATTGCAGCAGGTATACATGCCAAGATAAATAATACAGTTTTTAATATTTTCTTTTTATTTTTTTTTGGCATATCCATTCACCCTTTGCTTAAAAATAACTACGCTTAATTTCTTTCAATATCAGTATGTTATTTTCATATTTATAATCTCTGTTCAGTAAAAAGAATTTTGGCAACTCGTACTGATACTTGGTATAATACAAATAATCATTATAGTTGATATAATTCTTTACACCATTGCTAGATACTTCCAACCAAATATCAGAACCATTTCTTATAATTCCTGTAATCACAACATAATGTTTACTCACTGGAACTGAACTTACTGCATACTCCTTACCACAAAAATGAGGTAATCTTGTTAAATATAATTTCACACTCAATTCCGGACCACAATTATTTGGGTAGTTATACTCATTTTTATAATCCGAAGCTATATTTAACACCATAGGTATATCCATTTTTAACTGAGATTCTATTATCTCAGGTTTAAGATATTCATTCGGATGTATATTACCATTCCATTCGGCTGACAGATTCCAATCATAAAGACTTGACAAGTCATTAAATCCGTTAATAAGATCATTTATGGGAACACCATGATTTTTAATCTTAAAAAACATTTCATTGAATTTTTCTAATATTTGGTAATAAGACTCTCGATTTAACGCACCTCCTTCAGCAATCCCCCCTACCGAATATAATTCGTTCAACAAATCTTTATTAACAAATGTTTCATTATTTATCAACAAGTAAAGTACTATGTCGGTAAATGCAATCAAGCCGCAACCATAATTAAAAAAAGCTCCATTCTCAGTGAATTTACCCTGATCGCCACCATAGCTGTCCCAACTACCATATTTTACAGAAATATAATTAGATTTTAATCCTGTATAATCACTATGTATAGGATTTTCGTCACAACAATCCTGCACAATATCTCCATCACTATCCTCACTATCCGGGAAAGATTTGACCCAAAGATAAGGTCTGTTATATGGTTTTTCTACCAGAACGCTTACCTCATCTCCGTTTTTAAGCCCGTCACCATCAAAGTCATTATTTCCCTGTACTTCTTCATAAGTTGCAGGTCTTTGACTATTTTCCTCCGGTACTGTAAATACATACGTTTTAGCGCCGGAACCATACCGCAGCTCACCGCTTATAAGCTTCTTGGTATAATAATCGGATATACCATCACTATTTGAATCGGTATTATAGTCAATTGTTTCTTCTTTTACATTTTCAAAATTTTCTTCTAAATCCGAAACATCATCTGCATGATAATATTTACCGTTTGTATTTTCTGTTACCTTTGTTAGGATTGATTTGTCAACACTTCCTATGCCAACCGCATAAATGGTTATATCATTCTCATTTGCAGTATTTACTAATGATGAATATTGGTTCTCATACGTTGTGTGAGGTTCATCAAAGCCATCAGTTATAACTATTATTGTATTTTGATAATTCTTATCTTTGACCGGCACCAACATCTGTATTGCCTCATCAATTCCTGTATAAATGGCAGTGCCACCCCTTGCATACAAACTGTCAATAGAATTCCTCAACAAATTTTTATCTTTTGTCAACCCACAAACAACTGATGAACTATACTCAAATTTTATCATAGAAAATTCATCATCATCACCTAAAACATCGGCAAACGATTTCAATACTTCCTTTGTTGTATTTAATTTTGAGCCGCTCATGCTGCTGGAACAATCTACCACAAAGGCAATCCTCAAATTCTTAACACCGGTACCATCTTCATCGGGAGCCTTTATATCTGTGTTCCAAACCTCCTCGAATTTAGTTTTATTAAGCAGTATATAGGTCGAGAAATGTTCGAGCTGTGCCGTTGCAATATTCCCCTCCACGCTTGTTTCAAGCTCTTCGAGAAGCTGTGTTTCTTCGTTGTAGTAGTAAATCACCGGAATGAAATCTTTATCATTCAATAAATTTTCATCGAATGTAAATGATAATACTGCACTGTCAACCTCACCCTCTGTTGTAAGCTCAACTGCCTTTCCAATATATCCGGGAATGGTCGAATTTATATTGAATGTATCGTCCTGAAATTCGCTTGATAAAAATTCAGCCTGCTCTCCGCTCAATGATCCTGTGACCTTTGCAGATAAACTATTATCTTTGTCTGTGCATTCAGACTCAACATAAAATTTATCATTGTATGTCAATGGGTCAAAGCCGTTCTCGATTTCCCAACCGTCACTTGCCCCGTCACCGTCCGTATCAGGCTTTGTCGGCTCTGTTCCGTAGGTGTTAAGCTCATCATAGTCACTAAGATTATCATCATCCGTATCTTCAAGAATAGGATTTGTCCCATTTTTATATTCTTCATAATTAGTGAGTTTATCCTTGTCCGCATCCTCATCCGAATCACTCACATTATTATCGTCACTGTCGGCTTTTGTCGGATCTGTGCCAAGTGTATTCACTTCATATCCGTCAGGCAAAAGATCCCCGTCAGTATCGGTCTTGTTGATATCCGTGCCAAGAACCAACTCACCGTAATCCGGCAGTTCGTCTCCGTCCGTATCAGTTTCACTGTCACACCATATACCATCTTTATACCACATTATTCCGCTTGCGTCAAGACCCGGCTCGTTCTGTCCCGGGATTTGGTTATTTCCATCATTAAACATAACCTTAGCAGAGGAATATTTGGTTATAGTGTACATATACCAGTTGGCAATAGTTTCATCATCACTTAACTTAACCATAGCCTCGCCCGGCCATACAGGGCCTGTATCATTATCATTGAGATAATAGTAAATGTTCGGTACCGACCAGTTGTCCGGCTTATAGAAATATACGGTTATTTCCTCCGGACGCTCCTTTGTCCATGTTCCGTTTCTGTACCACATCTCATCAGAAACCGTGAAACCTTTTTCCATAACACCCGGTATCTGAATACCGGCACCGTTATTGAAAAGTACCTTTGCTTCCTCTAAGCCGTAGATTTTGTATGTGTACCAACCGTCACCATCGGCAAACATGGGTACACCCGTCCAATCGGAACCTGTAATTTCATCACTGTAATAATATATGTTTACATTGCTCCAATTATCATAATTGTAGAAATGTACGGTAATTCCGTCCGGCTCACTATCGTAAAGCCGACCGTTTATGTACCACTTTTCTCCGCTTACATCATATCCCGACTCATTCTGTGCAGGATCCTGATTGTTTCCGTTGTCGCTGAAAATCACCTTTGCACTGTCATAACCGTAAATATCATACGAATACCGGCCGTTGCCGTCCGAAGTCATTGCAACGCCGGACCATGTCACGGGATTGGCACTGTCCGTATAATAATAAATATGCGGTTTGCTCCAACCGTTTGCATTATAGTAATGCACAGTTATTTTTGACAGGTCGGGATTCTGATTGTAAAAGTTCCCCGATTTATACCATTTTTCACCCGAAACGGTAAGACCTTCTTCATTCTGTCCGGGATACTGATCCGCTCCGTTATTGCTGAAAATCACCTTCACGGAGGCAAAATTACTTATTGTATAACTGTACCAGTTATCACCATCATTTTTCATAGCAACGCCCGGTCAATTTACCGGTGTATTGCCGTCATTGTAATAGTAAATATACGGGTTTTCCCAGTTGTTTTCATTATAATAATGCACAACAACTTCATTTTCCTCCACTGCCGCCACAGGCATTACCAACACCGATAACATCATTGCCGCAACAAGTATAAACGATAATATCTTCTTAGCTTTCATGTAAGACATCTCCTTTCACAAATTCAAAAACAACCAATCCGACCGGAATTTAAAATTGCCAACCGCACAAGTCATATACTTATTTTATTTGTCGGTTGACCATGCTGTCAAATGTGTACATCGCAATCACCGCCTTTTTTACGAATGTAATAATTTTTGGCAACTCCATTTTATGTTATATTACGGCTAAAATCAATTTTTTTCAATACCCTATGGAGTTATCTGTATAAAATTTGTACTGAACGGTAAAAATCTCCCCAACAAAAACATTTTCGGGGGAGCAGTTGTTATTTATAATATATTACTAACAATCAGTACTTTACTAAACCCTATTTGTATACGAGGGATAATTTTCCGTATAAAAAAAACAGACTCCGGGTCAAGTATCATAACTCAACCCGGAACCCGATTAATTAATACTATTTATTTATCTCAAGACCTAAATTTCCCTCATCATCCGCCGTAAATTTCAACGTCTGTATATATTTTTTATAAAATCCGTCCAGCTCCGAATGATCAGCAGAAATTCTTGCTTCTTCATATATTCTGCTCACCAGCTCCCTGCCGTTGTATTCAAGGATATTCGGAAGATATTTTTTCAGAATATTAAAGAGAACAAAACGTTTAAATTCGTCAATTTTTCCAACGCAGAAATCATCAATCGAACAGTGATATACGGAATGTTCGGAAAGTGTTCTTCTTATCGCCTCGCTTACCTTCGAGTATTCAAACATGACAAGAAATTTCGCAGTTTGCAGTGATGATATCAACCCCCAATAATCAGAATCACTTGACAGCAAAATAAATGAAGATATTTTGTTATTATAGTGCTCGGTGCATACCGTAGCCGTCATTTTGATATCCACAAGTGATTTTTGCTCTTTGACACGCTCAACCATGATATGCTGAACGGGTATTTTGATAAATCTTTCAACCAGATCCCAACCCGGGTTTGTATGTACATCATCAAACAATATAAGCTTTTTGATTTTTGCAACAACTTCGCTGTCAAGACTTGTCAAAACGCCGCACAGTTTATATGGGTTAGAGTTTTCGCAATCAACAACAATCTCCACCCCCTCGGAACTGTCTATAAACTGATATATCCGTTCCTTAATCTCTTCATCGGCATCAATATAGTTGGATTTCCCGACAAAGGTATCATTATGCTGTTCATAAATAATTTTCAGAAATTTACCGTCATTATACAGTATATTACCGTAATCTCCGGGCTTCCAGTGTATATACGACTGATAAGGATACCACTGAATAAACTCCATATACGTAGTGAACTCATTTTTTGTAACCTTTTCATTATTGAATCTCGGAATAACGAATATATCCTTTATATATTCCCAATTAACCCACTCCGGAAACAACTCCCGACAGTTTCCGATTTGTTCACTTATAATTTTATTGAATAATACAATATACTTTGCCGCTGTATAGTTTAACTTAATAATATCAATTCCCCAATCCGTAAGCAGCTTTATATTTTCACTGTCAAACCAAGGGAGCTTATCAATATTAGTAACATTATATTTCATCTCCTGATCGGTTTTTTTGAAATTCAGCATCAGGCTTGTCCTCAACTTACATAAATACCTTATAATTGTAGCATTTTTATTTTCATATAATTTACTCAGATCCTCATACTCATCAGAACAAATTTCCTCAATAATATGTTTTTTGATCCCGATCATGTATGCCACTGTAGATACGATACTTTTTGTATATCTGCCCATAATTATTCTCCTTTCAGATAACCTTGATAATTTTTCAATGTAGTATGTAGATTTAATATTCCGTCTTTTTTACCATGTAACTTTTTGAAAATGCTATTCCGTAATTTCTGCGGCTGCTGTTTTTCATTAAAAATGTCATGGTATTTATTCATTTCCTGTGTTGTAATTTTATCGGAACCCAACAAATATCTGTAATTATTATACAAACCGCTGATTATATACTTTAAATATAATAAACACCTTCCTCTCTTATTCCACGAAAATCAGTATTTCCAACCGGCATTACAGTATCTCATAAAAACATCATTTTCTCCGGTCCGACGATTTAATTTTATCATACATATACTGATATATCAAGAAAAAACGGCAGCGATTTCCGGAAAAGTATACGGGAACCCATGATTATGCAGTACAGACTCAATCCCCAGCCCTTTATACATACATTGATTGTCCGCCGCACCGTTGAATTTTTCAGAAGCCCTCAATTCCCTGTGCTTCAGCCTCCTTTGTACGATATTTATCCATCAGGTCAATACACTCGGATACATTTATTTCCTTTTTGAACAGCTTATTGAGTGCCGAGGCAACCTCATCGGCACTGTAGCCGATTATTCTCGTTGCAGCAGTAGATACACGCTCACACTTTGCTATTGATGCACTTGCATCTGTCACCATCTCTGATTGAATATTTGTTGTCTGACCTTTGAAACAACTTACGGTTGAAATTCCGTCAAAAGCCGCATTGTAGTTTTCCTCAGCAGCACAGAATTCAAGGAAATCCAAAGCTTCTTCCTTCTTATCGCTGTTTTTATTCACCATCATCATATTAAGATTTCCGCCCTCATAGGTACCGTTTTCTACAGTATTCATAAACACAGGCATAAGGGCAAAATCATCCACATAATATTCATTGCCCTCTTTGAGATCCGTATAGAACCATGTGTCCCATATAAAAACCATTACAGCCTCCCCCGAACCCATTATATCACTGATATCTTCCATTCCTGTTTCGAGGTATTTGTCACCGAACCAACCCTTTTCCGCAGCATCCGATATCCACTTGAACATATTTTCAACCTGCGGAATGTCAGAGTAATTTATCTCATTATTATTTATCTTTCTGAGTATTGACGGATCATCTGCAAAAACGGGATCAAGACCAAACTGCATCATCCATGAACATCCGTCTGCGGGCCAGCATATAGGTGTATATCCGATTTCACTAAGTGTCTGACATAACGCATCAAACTCTGCTTGTGTTGATGCGGGCTTCAGACCAAGACTGTCAAATAGTGTTTTGTTATAATAACATCCCGAAACCGAACTCTCCCAATATGGAAGTCCGAGCAGATTACCTTTTTCATCCGTACAATAGGAACGGGCACTGTCCGTAAGATCCCCCACCCAATTCTCATCATTGAGATAACAGAAATTATTATCAACATCAAAACGGTTGAGATCCGCATTATGGAAATGCATAAAGATATCCGGAGTCTCCCCATCGGAAAATCGCCTTTCAGCTTCGGTCTCGTAATCCGAGTCATCAATGGAAATGATGTTTATATTTTTTCCCGTAGATTCTTTGTACCGTTCAAATATGTTTGTCATGTAGCTTTTAGCAAGATCGCTCTTCTTTCCCATGATCGTAATTGCATTTTCATCATATTCCTCTTGTTTATCTTTCTTGTCATCGCAGGCAGCGAAGGATAATGCCATCGCAAAAATCAGAAGCATGGAAAAAAATTTTTTCATTATTTATTTCTCCTCGTATAATATGTTTATAGCCAAAAAATCAGGCTTTATATTGAATTATTACTTGATATCTTCATTAAAAAGCTTTCCTACCAGTTCCCGCACGGCGTTCATATCAATAGGCTTTCCTAAATGTCCGTTCATTCCTGATTCGAGAGCATCACGAACATCCTCGGCAAAAGTATTTGCAGTCATTGCCACAATCGGTATGGTTTTTGCCTCCGGATGCTCACAGGATCTTATCCTCCTTGTTGCCTCATATCCGTTCATAACAGGCATCTGCACATCCATAAGTATCATATCATAGTGACCGGGTTCGGATTTTCCGAACATTTCCACGGCCTCCTGACCGTTGACTGCCAATTCGGAGCTTGCACCCTCGATTTTAAGCATTTCCATAAGGATCTCCGAATTTATCTCATTATCCTCAACAACAAGGAATAATTTACCCTTCATCACACTTTCACCGGAATCTGCGGATATATCCTTTTCTTTATCGTCCCCGCCATAACCCACAGCACTGTCATAAAACAGAGGCTTTACTACGTGTCTGAATGATGATACAAAAAAGGGCTTTGCCATAAATGCATCAATACCTGCACGTCGTGCTTCGTCCTCTATTTCTGTCCAGTCATTTGAGGTAAGCACAAGTATCGGAACATATGCTCCAACCTTTTCTCTTATTCTGCGTGCGGTTTCAACTCCATCCATTCCGGGCATTTTAAGATCAAGAAGAATTATATCAAAATCATTTCCGCTTTCATGTGCCTCAACTGTTTTCTCTACAGCCTGAGCACCGCTTGTTGCAATCGCAACCTCAACACCGACATCCTTCATAAGATTGCGGACATTAATACATACCTGCTCCTCATCATCGGCAACAAGCATTCGCGTAATATTGCTTGCAAACCAGGAATCCGATTCCTCATTGTCAGGTCGTGCAAAGGTAAGCTCAACGGTAAAGGTGCTTCCTTTTCCTATCTCACTTTCAACCTCAATAATACCGCCCATAAGATCGACAAGGTTTTTCGTTATTGCCATACCAAGACCTGTTCCCTGTATCTTATTTGTTACAGAGCTTATCTCACGGCTGAACGGAGCAAAAATATGTTTCTTAAACTCATCGCTTATTCCTATTCCGTTATCCTCAACAACGAATTTAAGCTTAGCATACTGACTTGCAGGAGGAGTGAGTACACTTACGTCAAACGAAATTCTTCCGCCGTTCGGAGTATATTTAATTGCATTCGACAACAGATTTATAAGTATCTGATTAAGACGAAGCTTATCTCCGATTATCTGTTCGGGCGGGGATCCCATAACGTGCATTCTGAATTCCTGTTGTTTTGCCTTTACCTGCGGCATAAGTATGATATTGAGCTCCTCGAGCAGCTGGGGCAGACTGAAGGTATCAACATTCAGTGATGTTTTTCCGCTTTCAATCTTATTCATATCAAGAATATCATTAATCAGACTGAGCAGATAGTGGCTTGATGCAGTAATCTTCCGTGTATACTCACGAACCTTATCAGCATGATCCGCATCCTTCTCCAAAAGCACGGAAAACCCTACTATGGCATTCATGGGTGTACGTATATCATGTGACATATTTGAAAGGAAATTACTCTTTGCCTCGTTTGCGGTCTTTGCCGCCGTTAATGCCTCCTCAAGCTGTTTATTCATCTGACGGTCGAGTGTTCTGTCCGATAGAACTATAATGTATTTTTCGATCCTTTGTATGCTCATATGATATATAGTCATCCTGTACCAACGGCGTTCACCGGTATGCTGATGCATATACTCACATTCCCAATATTTATTACCGTTAAGCGGTATCTCGTCAAGCTCTCTCTTTGGGATAACAACATCAAAATTCACCGCACATTTTTCCATAACCCTTATATCCCTACGTGCATCCTTTGCTGAAATTCCTATAAGCCTTTCTATATTAGGGCTTATATAATCCACGCCAATACTTTTACGGTCGAGCATTATAAATATATCATCTACACTGTTTGACAAAACATCGAACATAAGTTCCCTGTATTGCAGTTCCATTTTATTTTTTCTTGACTGTTTATAGTTTCGTATGATAACAATGGTTACAGTAGTTACACTGACAAGAAGGAATATAGCGATAAGCATTCCCGTGGTGGTATGCTGAACCTCAATAAATCCAGCACTGACTGCACTTTGCGGAACCACACTAAGCATCATATAGCCCTGATATCCCACGGACTGATAAAGAATACAATAATTGATATCTCCTATATTACATTGCAGAAGACCTGATTTTCCATCTCTCCAATCCGCTTTGATTTGTACGAGCTTTTCATCACTTATATCGGATACTGCATTGAGATATGTCAGATAATTATCAAATATACTGCCGCCTGTCTGGGTCGAAAGCAAAACTTTTCCGTCATCATGTATTACAAAGCACAAAGCCTCACCGGAAAAAGCATTAACATTCAGTGATTTTACTATATCTTCATTAGTATAGCTTACCGCAATTGCATCATAGCCGAAGCCCTTATATTCACCATGCTTTACGGGAACAGCAAAAACCGTGACATCCCTACCCGTGGAAAGCTGTGCTCCCGCCATGACGGGACCGTTTTCACTTGAAAGACATTCCTCCACCTCATCAAGAACCAGACCGTTTTTTTCTCCGTCAACCGTTATACATTTTTTATCGGAAGATAAAAAATAAAAGTCGGAAAAACCCCAATATTGCTTTTCCTCGGTAATAAAATCAGAAATCTCACTGTCACTTGTTTCCTTATACTCTGTGACAACGATATACCTGCTCCAACCGTCAATAAGTCCCCAGTTTCTTTCAACAAATGCACCGAATGATCTGTTCACCTGGGCATATATTTCTTTCAAATGACCTGTACTATCCTCATATATTTTTCCTGAAATAAAATTTAAGTAAGACATTCCTATCAAGACGGTTACAGCACAAATTACGCACACCAACAATGAAAGCAATATTTTACCAATCCATTTTTTCATGATACGTCTGTACTCCTTGACATCATAAAAATATTGACATTAAGACATCTATACCATTTCATGTTAGCATATATAAGTTGAAAAGTCAATCTCAAATCAGAGGCAATCCAAAAATCACTTTTATACAACATAATTATATACTTCCCGTTCCAATAAGTAGGAAAATCCTTCAAAACATCACCCATAACACAAAATGATGGCTTCAATTAAGTTTCAGCAGACTTAATCGAAGCCGATTGTTATGTTACAGTTTTTCGGGATCCGGGTAATCTATTCCGAAGGTGTCTACCGTTACGCTTTCCATAATCTGGGGTGATATAGGTTTGTCGGCATAACCGGTTCGTGCAGCCGCTATTTTGTTGACAACATCCATACCTTCAGTAACCTTGCCGAAAGCTGCATATTCACCGTCAAGATGAGGTGCTGCCCTGTGCATTATAAAGAACTGTGAACCGGCAGAATCCGGTATATTGGTACGTGCCATAGAAAGCACGCCCTCTGTGTGCTTAAGATTATTTTCAAAACCGTTTGCCGAAAATTCACCCCTGATATGATATCCGGGACCGCCTGTTCCGGTACCCTCGGGGCAACCTCCCTGAAGCATGAAGCCATATATTACCCTGTGGAATGTAAGTCCGTTATAAAAACCCTTTTTGATAAGACTTATAAAGTTATTTACGGTGTTTGGTGCAATCTCAGGATAAAGCTCAGCCCTTATAACATCTCCGTTTTTCATCTTAATGGTAACAACAGGATTGGACATAAATATTCTCCTCTCTTATCCGTATAATATTGATATCGGTAAATACCAATATTATAATATACTATAGCACTTAAATAATCAAGTGTTTGCCAAAAAACAGTACAAAGTCTTACAATACAATATGCCTGTTTTTGTCCAAAGCGACATTATATATTCTTTTTTATATGGCTGTCAGGCATTTTGCTTGAAAAATATTATTTTTTGTCTTATAATAATTCTGTCAGGCAAAAGGAGAATAAATATGAAATTGTTTTTAACCATACTGATATGCAGATTTCTGCGTTTTATCGGTAAGCTTATGGGCAAGGGAAGCAGTCTGCCCGGAAAAATTGCACTAAAGCTTTGTCCGGATATTCTCGACAGGGTAAAGCTTCCCGAATATATTATAGCCGTTACGGGAAGTAACGGAAAAACCTCAACAGTGGAAATGATAGCACACATACTTACCGAAAACGGCAAATCCGTGGCATGGAACAAGGAAGGCTCCAATCAGATAGAGGGAGTGACTACCCTTATCCTTGCAAATTCCACCTTATCCGGGAGGGTAAGAAACGATATCCTTCTTATTGAAAGTGATGAGCGGTTTGCCCGTTATACCTTTAAACATATCACACCGACACATTATGTCATAACCAATCTTTATCGTGACCAGCTCACAAGGAACGGTCATCCTGAATGGGTTGCCGATGCAATTTCCGACAGTATCAGGGATAATACGCAGCTGATACTTAATGCCGATGACCCGCTTGTGTCAGTTTTCGGAAAAGACAGGGATAATGTTATATGGTTCGGTGCAGACAGGCTTGAGAGCGATACCGAGGAATGCACGGGAATGTATGACGATGGTGTATACTGTCCAGTATGCAAAAAATTCATGCGATACAGCAGCAGACATTACGCACATATCGGACACTATAAATGTACAAACTGCGGTTATAAAAGACATGATACCGATTATACGGTAACCTCGGTGGATCTTGACAAGGGTCTGGCGGTTATAGACGGAAAATATGATATTTCACTTGCACTTAAGTCACTTTACAATATATATAATATTCTTGCAGCCTTTACCGTTGCCTCTGTTGTCGGAATTGACAAAGGTAAAACGGCGGAAAACCTCAGCAATTATGTCATGAAAAACGGAAGAGTGGTTAATTTCACCATAGGAAAACGTCACGGCACTCTGCTTACCGCAAAGCACGAAAACAGTATATCATATGACCAATCAATAAAGCTTGCAGCCTCGGAAAAGAGTGGCTGTGATGTAATGTTCATTGTTGATGCGGTAAGCAGGAAGTATTTTACGAGTGATGTTTCCTGGCTGTGGGATATAAATTTTGATATGCTCAACTGTGAAAACGTCCACAAAATAATCCTTTCGGGAAAATATTGCAATGATCTCGCCGTAAGATTCAGCTACACCGACATACCGCGGGATAAGATAAAGATTTTCGAGGATATAAAAAAAGCCTATGATTTTCTTAACAGTGACAGAGAGGAATATATTTATACGATAACCTGTTTTTCGGATAAAGGCAAATTCCTGACGCTTCTTTAAGGAGGACAGATATGAAACTGCTTCATCTGTATCATGACATAATGAATTTATACGGCGAATATGCCAATATATCCGCTATGGAAAGAATACTCAAAAAAAGCGGCATCGAGTGTCAGACGGACAAGCTTTCCATAGGTGACAATGCGGAGCTTTCGGAATACGATTTCATATATATAGGCTCGGGCACGGAAAGAAATCAGAAGGCAGTGCTTGAGGATTTCCGCAAATACACCATAACTCTGAAATCATACATTGACAGTGGCAAAGTTATACTTATGACGGGAAATTCTTTTGAAATGCTCGGGGGCAGAATAACAGATGCAAGCGGCACGGAGTTTGAGGGAATTGGTATAGCGGATTTTTCCGTTAAGGAGCAAAACAAAAAAAGAAATACCTCGGATGCGATATTCAAGGCTGATTTTTCCGATAAGGAATTGGTAGGATTCATCAACAAGTGCAGTGAGATTTTCGGGATAGACACTCCTCTTTTTGATGTACTTATGGGGCTCGGAAACAAGGTTGATGACGACAAAGAGGGCATACGGATAAATAATTTATTCGGCACCCACCTTACAGGGCCCATACTCATAAAAAATCCTTATTTCCTTGAATACATTGCCAATCTGGTCGCAGGTAAAGAAAAGGAAATAAGCACAAAACACCTCGGTTTTGAAAAAACCGGTTATGAAGTAACATTAAATGCCCTGTGCCGTGCCGGTGCCGGTGCCGTGCCGGCACTGTCAGTTCGTAACTAATTTACTCAGGTGAATCAGTCTATGGCTCGACCGTTAATTTACTCAATGAACAAGTGATAAGTTTGTCATTTGTAGTTACGGAGCGGCTCACAGAGCCGCTCTCAACACTCTCTGCCGCATTCCGTCAGGTAAACTACCTATCGCGGAAACAGACTTACCTCCATAATAAACAAAGCGAACGCAGTGAGCGAAAACGCGAACATGACAGTGCCGGCGCGGCACCGCCATGAGAAAGTTACAATAAAATAAAGCAGACAGAAAAAATATAGGTCAAGTCTTTTTGGGGACTTGACCTATATTTTTATATTTCTAATATGACATACTTATCACTCGTTCATCAGGTTAATTAATGGTCGAGCCATAAACTGATATGCCTAAGAAAATTAATTACGAACTGACAGCGGCGGCGGGGTGCCCCCGCTGTCAGTTCGTGATTAGTTTTTTTAGGTCAATTAATCTATGGCTCGACAGTTACTTTACTTGATGAACAAGAAATGAGTATGTCATTTGTAGTTACGGATAGGTTATGATGGAGCGGACGGGGTAATTTTTGAGTGCGGTGCGTCCGCCAAGGTCTGTAAGCTCTATCAGAAATGCTGCACCTGTAACCTTCCCGCCAAGCATTTCTACAAGATGTGCCGCTGTTTTAGCAGTGCCGCCCGTGGCAAGAAGATCATCTATAATCAATACCCTGTCCCCTGCATTGACTGCATCCTTATGTATTTCAATAACCTCGCTTCCGTATTCCAGATCATATTCTGCGGAAACGGTTTCCCTCGGGAGCTTCCCCTTTTTGCGTACAAGCACAAGTCCCTTTCCCAGCTTTTCCGCTAAAATCGAACCGAATATAAATCCTCTTGACTCAATGGCGGCTATTCTGTCAAATTCTAAATCCTTGACGGACTCGGTCAGGGCATTAATGGCAAGGCTAAGACCCTCACTGCTCTGAATAACTGATGTGATATCACGGAAAATTACACCCTTTCTCGGGAAATCTGGAATATTCGTCACATATTTTTTAAGTATTTCATTCATAATCTGCACTCCTGATTTTATTTATTTTTTGCCGGCAGTACCCGAACATATTATACGGTTGCCGTAACAAAATATTTACAATACGAATTATATACAATATGACGTATTTGTGCAAGCCCCTTATTATTTACAAAACGGTATACACTGATTTTTTCAGAATATCTGCTTATTGTACAAAAAATGACATAAAAATTTGTAATAATCCCATAAAAAATATTTTTATTCATACTTTTGGTTTAAACTATAGTTGAAACAATTTTTTCGGGGGTAGTTACTAATGAAAAAAGCAAGAATTACAAAGAAAATTATATCCGAATTTCAGGATTATCTTATAAAAGAAGAAAAAAGCCCTTCAACAATCAGCAAGTATATTCATGATATCAGGGTATTTGCAAAATATCTTTCGGGCGGAGAGATTACCAAGGAAACCGTTATAGCATATAAGCAGGAGCTGATAGACAACGGATATACAGTATGCAGTGTCAATTCCATGCTTGCGGCGGTGAACGGTCTGTTTGCATTTATCGGCAGACACGATCTTAAGGTAAAAACAATTAAGGTTCAGCGTAAGGTTTACTGTCCGGAGGAAAAGGAGCTTACGCAAGAGGAATATGAGCGGTTGTGTCTGACGGCACAAAGGAAGCATAATGAGCGGCTGTATCTGATTTTGCAGACCATTTGCAGCACCGGCATACGTGTAAGTGAGCTGCAATATATCAGTGTAGAGGCTGTCAAAAACGGCGAAGCGGTTGTTTCCTGCAAGGGCAAAACAAGGACGGTATTTCTTGTGAAAGGTCTGCGGAAAAAACTGCTCCGCTATATATCGGATCATAAAATAAAATCCGGGGCAGTGTTTACAACAAGAAAAGGAAAGCCGCTCAGCAGGTCTGCAATATGGAGAGAAATGAAGTCTCTTTGCAAAGAAGCGAATGTAAGTCCGTCAAAGGTGTTCCCTCACAACCTCAGGCATCTTTTCGCACGGGTATTTTACAATATTGAGAAAGATATTGCAAAGCTTGCCGACATTCTTGGTCACAGCAGCATAGAAACAACAAGAATTTATATCATTTCCACGGGTGCAGAGCACCGCCGTCAAATGGAAAATATGCGATTAATACTATAAAAAATGCCACCGATTATCAACCGGTGACATAATCCGCATTATGTTGAAAACATATTTCATAAGCAATCTTATCTTGCTTCGATGTACATAATTATATCACCGTTATTCTAAAATGTCAACACCTTTTTTAATGAAATTATTGAAATTTTTAAAAAAATTTTATTTTCGGGCATGAAAACAAAACCTCCCTCAACTTTTTTCTTTTTTCGGATAAGACGGAGGTCTGATTTTCATGTCTGTTTTTCTTTTTAGGGCTATCATGTTATCATATGTGCATTTATTTTAATTTTTCAATGCAACATAATGCGGATTATGTTGCAGCCTGTCTGAGATAGGTAAATAATAACCGCATAAAAAGTAACTGTGAAGTAAAACAGGGAGAGAATAGAATGGAACCGGAAACAGTAAACAATGAAGCAGCTCCGGCGGACGTGCCGCAGAGTCGTGTCGCACGGCACAAATCAAGGCTCGGCATTGCCAACATTATAGGAATAATTCTTTGTGTATTGTTGTTCCCCGCTTTTCTTATTACCTCTATACTTCTTATAAGTTCTCTTATCAACCCTGATGTGCCGCCGAGTTGTTTCGGCGTAACTCCGCTGATAGTTGAATCGGGCAGTATGTCGCCGTCCTTTGAACAGAACGACCTCATACTTATCCGCAACACATCGGAAAACGATAAATATGAAAAAGGCACGGTTATTTGTTACCGCAGCGGTGATGTTTATGTAACACACCGTATCGTAAAGGTTTCCAAGGAAGACGGAAAAACCGTGTACACCACACAGGGCGATGCCAACAACACCCCGGACAGGGATACTGTCAAAGCAGAGCAGATACTCGGTGTTTACAGCACGCATTTTGCAGGCATGGGAAATGCGTTGTTGTTTATACAGACACCTATCGGTATGATTTTATGTGTATTGCTCCCGATTCTTGTTATATATCTTATTTTCACTGTTCCGTCGAAAATCAGATCCCGCAGGAACAGATACAGATATCTTGCGACAAAGAAAGCGGGAAAAAATACAGATGATTAAATCCGGCGGTCGGGTGCTGTTAAATCCGGTAGTTACCGTCTGCTGACAACTCGGCAGACGGAATTACATACATTATTATAACATATTACAGGAGGTTTTTACAATGGAAAAAACAAAAAAGAACGGTATTCTTAAGACTGCCGCTTGCATATTCGGCGGCACAATGCTCATGACCTGCGTACTCGGCGGCACTTTGGCTAAGTATACGTCAGAAGACAAAACGGCTCAGGCAACTATCACAGCAGCTACATGGGATGTTCAATTAAATGATTCACCTTGGGCTTCAGCACAGATTGGTACTATTGCATTTGATGACATAAAGTCATGTGCTGAAGGATCAACTGCTGCGAAGCCTGATAAGCCCGCACCCGGAACATGGGCTTATGAGCCAATAAAAATAACAAACAATAGTGAAGTTACTGCAAAAATAACTGTTACGGAAGGTTCTGGAGCTACTGATGTAAGCGGTAGTAATCTTTCCCTTAAAGTATTTGAAAAAAGTGATTCCGCACCGAAAACTAAAAATGAAATAACCGGAGATCTTAGCGGTCTTAATGGTGTAGAGGTTGCTCCTCAGTCTTCAAAAACAGTATATGTAGCATATGTCTGGGAATTTGGTGCTGATGGCTCGAATGCTACTAAGGATACAGAGTTGGCAGGTACACCAATCAACTTTAATAGTTTGACACTGAAAGCTGAACAGGCAGAACATGTAGCTGAAGCTGGTGAATAAATTTGAAAAAATATAAGCTGACTGCCCGAACGTGGAGTAAGGCAGTCGGCCGGGGTTTCCCCGGACGGTTCAGCTTTTAACGGCACAGCCCGCCGCATACTGATGGCGGGCTGTGGCTTTAAAAGTTGAAAAAAGATAAAATGAAAAGAGGTATGCAATATGGAAATGAGTACAGACCCGAAAAATACCCGCCCGTTTCCGATATGTATGGCGGCTTCCCTGACGGTTCTGTTGGGGACAAGTCTTTTTCTGACCTCACCTCAGATAACCTATGCCAAGGCAGACCCCGACTCCGCAAACGACGACTTCCTTATAGTACGTGACGAAAACGGAAAGGACTGGTCGGAAACAAACGAAGTTAACATATTTGCAAACGATGAGTTCGGCGGCAGAGCGATCGTTGCCCCATACAGCAAGGGCAGCTATTCGTTTTCCGTTGAAAATACGGCACGTTTTCCGATAGACTGCGATTTTTCTTTCAGCATAGAAACAAATGCTTCGGAGGAGAACGAATATATCATTCCCTTTGAATACAGACTTAAAAACAATGACGGCTACATTGTCGGCGGTGATGACGAGTGGGTCGAGCTTTCGGGGCTTGATTTTTTATCAAAGCTGAACTATGAATCGGATAATAATTATACTCTCGAATGGCGGTGGGACGGCGATGTTGATGACGAACGTGACACCGCCATAGGAATAAAAGCCGCCCAAGCGGCAGAGGGCTACGGAGAGAGTATGGAGTATATTCTTAAAATAAGCTGCTCCGCCGAACAGAGCGGAGAGGCTGTAGGACCCGATCAACCCGATAATCCGGGCAATCCGACAAATCCGGTTAAACCGAGCGGCTCACAGAATCCTCCGCAGACCGGCGACAACAACACTGTTGTACCGCTTATAGCTTTGGAGCTTTGCTCTGCTGCGGCACTCGGTCTGACACTTCTTCTCAGACACAAGCGTGATGATGAAGATGAAGAATTTATTTAAGGATAAGAGCCGGGTCATTACGGCGGCTGTTACTGTTTTGATACTTTTAGCGGCTGTGCTTTGGGGATATATGACAATATCACGAATTGCCGGCAATCCGCTGCCGACCGTGTTCGGCTGGGGAAATGCCACGGTACTCTCCGGCAGCATGGAACCGACTCTGCCCGTCGGCTCACTGCTCATAACACAAAAACAGGACAGCTACACACCGGGAGATATCGTGATATATCAGGATGATGACGGAAGTCTTATAACACACCGCCTTGTCTCCGTTACGGATAAAGAAGCCGTCACAAAGGGTGATGCAAACAATACCGAGGACGCTCCCTTTTCCCCCGAACAGATCCGGGGAAAGGTACGGACGGTTCTGCCGGGCGTGGGGAGCTTTCTGTATTGGCTCCGCACTCCTCCGGGAATATGCACGATCCTGCTTGCCGTCGGAGTTTTTATTCTGCTTCCCGGTTATTTAATACGAAAGGTGGGCAAAACGCATGATAGAGTACAATGAAAAAAAGGCTGTTCAGACCGAAGAGCCGGATATAAAACCGACAAAACTTTTTCGGCGATACCGTCCTAAGTATTTAAAAAAGCCGGAAAAGAGGAAATCACTGAGGGCATTAACTTGCTTTGCTCTTGTATTTGCCGCTCTTATGACGTCTGCGGTAGGGACTTATGCTAAATATATATCTCCAACGGTAGAAATTCCCCCTCTTTCGATTCAGGCGGCACAATTTGCGTTTGAAGCAAAACAAATGACACCGGAGGAAACAGAAGCATACAAAAATGAACACCTCACCGGCTTGAATGATAACCAACTTTTAGCCTGTGCCTTTACAGTCAGCAATAAAGATGTGAACGGAAATATTTCCGAGGTTGATATTAACTGCGATCTGACATTCCGCTGTGAGTTTGTAGTAGACATGTCTGAATCGTATTGGGGAGATTATACCTTAAATGCACTGAAATCACTTATGAAAGATGAACTCAAGGTATATTTGTATGTGGACGGTGAGAAGAAAACAGAACTTACTAACGAACTGAATATGTCAACTGTCGCTGGTGATATTCCGTATGAAATGCCAATGGGTGATGTTGTGAGTGGATATGACGTGGAAATGTCTTTTCCCATGAGTTTTCTTTTACGAAACAGCGATGCAATTTCCTTAAAAACAGGTTCAATAGCCGAAAATCACACCTGTGCCATAGTATTTGATGTAACAGGATATACGCCTACTAAGACTGCTCTGTTAAGACAGCCGAAGAATGACCCCTCTATTACTGTAACTGCCAATCAATCCAAAGGAGGTACTTAATAGTGAAAAGATTTACAAGTTTTTTCAATAAGAGAGCCGGAATTCTTGTCATAGTATTCTCCCTTTTGACCATTATCTCTTTAGTATCTCTTAGTACAACCTATGCAAAGTATTCAAAGGAAGTCAAACTCACATCAACATGGAGTATTGAAATTCCAGCTAAACCAACCGGTACAGATCCTGCCCCCCAACCGCAGGAAGATCCCCACATCGTAACCGAAAAGCCTAACACGGTATATCAGGTTAAAAGCGGCGATACTCTTTCATACATAGCCGAAAAATTTAACGTCTCTTTGGAGGCATTGGCTGCATACAATAATATTGAAAATACAGACAATATACAAGTCGGAGCGATACTCCGTATCCCGCCAAAGGACTATACCGTCCCGAAAAAAAATACCCCCGAGCCGACAACTTCCGCAAAAACGGAAAGCTCAGAGGATGCGGATAAATCCGATAAACCGGAAGAATCCTCCGCTAAACGGGAAGAATCCGCTGCTAAAGAGGAAACCTCAGTGCAGACAACCGCGGAGGAGGAAACTCAGACTGTTTTATCGGAGTCCGAGGATGTCAGTTCGGACATAACGGACATATCAACGGATCTGCCTGTTGAATCGGAAAAAACGGAAAGCGAAATTTCCGCTACCGACACTGTATCGGAAGCAGCAAACGGTGTGTCCGCAGAACCGACCAAAGGAACGGAGTGAAACATAAGAAATTGGATAATTTTCTGTTTTTTATAGCCGGCTTTGTTGCAGGCGGATTCCTCCTTATGATAATCTTAAGCGTATTGCAGAGCAGCCGTCTTTCCAAATACGAACAGATAATTGACAAGCTGCAAAAACAAAACAAAAGCTTCAGACAAAAAATATCGGAGAAATCCTGCAAAAATTCGCCCGAAAGTGAGCGTTGTATCTTTTGCGGAAAGCCTATTTCCAAGGACGAAATAATATGCGGCTCATGCCTGAAAAGTAATCTGTAAAATATACCTTAAATAAGGACATTTTTTAATCCCCCGCCCACACTTTTAACCGAAGGTGTGGGCGGTATCATTTTATCCGCTGTGCTGACAGAACAGAAAAATATTATTCCTCTTTTACTTAATCGTATATTTCACCTTCCATAAATAATTCTAAAAATTCTCCGAAACTGTCGGCAAGCGTTTCCGGTTCCTCAAACTCAGGCTCAAAACCCGATACAACCTTTCCGCTGTCCAGCTCTATTGCACAATATTCATAGCCGTCCCTGACGGACATGACAATCGGCAAATGATTATCCCAAAACGCTATTATATCACCTTTCCAATCCTCGTCATCCTCCGCAGCACCGATACTTATCAATTCATATTCATTATACCTGAATTCGTCCTCACTCTTAGGATAATAATTATCCGCCGTAAGAAACCACACCGTACCGTCCTCATTGGTAATTTTTCCCATTCCGTCAATAAATTGCAGCCATTCCATCGGAATATTCTTATATCTTTCCAAAATCTCAGGCGGCAGCTTTTTATCGGAACGGCTGATTTTCCAACCGTTCTCCTCCAACCATTTACAAAATTCAACATTCATATTTTTTCACTCCCTGATAAAAGTATAATGTAAAATCCACTTCAAATACATTACCTGTATATATTTTAGCAATATCTCAACGCAATTTCAAGACCTATTTCAATTTGCAATACTCCAAACAGAAAGCCCCCCGCACAAAGGCGAGGGGCAATCGTTTTATTAGAATGTTTTTATAAACGG
Organism: uncultured Clostridia bacterium; assembly: GCA_947585965.1. Lineage (GTDB taxonomy): Bacteria > Bacillota > Clostridia > Oscillospirales > Acutalibacteraceae > UBA1213. The sequence continues at coordinate 32,508 of CANPXK010000004.1, read as the reverse complement.
GAATTGGTTATTATTGTCATCATCTTTATTTTCCCTATCCTGATTATTGCCTGCTCCGGATGTATTGTTGCCGTAACCACCCGTGCCGCCATAAGTATTATTGCTGTTACCGTAACTGCCTGTGCCGCCATAAGTATTATTGCTGTTACCGTAACTGCCTGTGCCGCCGTAAGTATTATTGCTGTTACCGTAACCGCCTGTGCCGCTGTAAGTATTATTGCTGTTACCGTAGCTGCCCGTGCCGCTATAAGTACTATTGCTGTTACCGTAACCGCCTGTGCCGCCGTAGGTACTATTGCTGTTACCGTAGCTGCCTGTGCCGCCATAGGTACTGTTATTGTTTCCGTAGCTACCTGTGCCGCCATACGGTTGACTTGGATCATTATAACCGCCTGTTCCTCCATACGGTTGATTCGGAGCATTATAACCGCCTGTTCCTCCATACGGCTGATTCGGATCATTATAACCGCCTGTTCCGCCATACGGTTGGTTGGGATCATTATAACCGCCTGTTCCGCCATACGGTTGATTCGGATCATTATAACCGCCTGTTCCGCCATACGGCTGGTTGGGATCATTATAACCGTTATTCATACCGGTATAAGGTCTGTTTATGTCGTTATAATAGCTGTTTGAACCGCCCGAAGAGCTGTTATTCTTTCTTCCGAAAGGTATAAACAGTATGATTCCTATAAGCAGACACCCTCCGCTTATACCAAGCAATATGTATGGGAGACTTTTATTATAATTACCGATTTTATACGGCATAAGATACTGACGTGCGGTCATATCATCAAAAAAGCCCGTATCCTTGAGCATATCAATGGCAACGTCTTTTTCATCATCGGCAAGCGGCGATACCTGACCCGTCAAGGAAATACTTCCGGTTTTTCCCTGCTCTAACTGAAGAAGTAAATTCTTCTGATCTTTATCCTCTGTCTTGAACGTAAGAATTTTTCTGGAATTCGTCCATACGAAATAATACTTCTCATTATCCCTGTAACCAAACTGACCGATGTAGTTTTCCTCTGTGATATCAAATTCAACCAATGTTCCCGATTTAATCTCGGACTCAGGCATACTGTAGTAATTCTTTATTTCTCCGCTTACCTTTGAAAGCTCGGTAAATCCTCCGATACCCAATCCGAGAGCCGCAAGCAGCATAATAACTGCAATTACTATTTTGTTCCTAAAAAAAGACATATCTCTGATTCCTCCAATTCAATATTTAATTACAACGCCTAATGAAATAAGTATAACATTATAATATTCAAAAAACAACAGTTTTTGCAAAAAATATTTTAATATGAAAATTATAAGCTTTGCTTTAGCCGATGCGTAGAGTCGGTATTTGTTACGATAATATTTTTTGTAATAAAAAAAGATCAGACCACAAATAATATCATCCGTGGTCTGATCCGTTAAATACTATATCAGGATAGCTCAAAAGCACCTGTGTAAAGCTGATAATATTTGCCCTTTTGATTTATCAGCTCATCATGCGTGCCTCTTTCAATAATTCTTCCAAGCTCAAGCACCATGATCATATCTGAATTTCTTACCGTACTGAGTCTGTGTGCAATAACAAATACCGTCCTGCCATACATAAGACCGTCCATACCCTTCTGTACTATCGCTTCGGTTCTGGTATCAATACTCGATGTTGCCTCGTCAAGTATCATAACAGGCGGATCGGCGATAATAGCCCTCGCTATGGAAATAAGCTGGCACTGACCCTGAGAAAGCTGTCCGCCGTCACCGGTAATTACAGTATCATATCCGTCAGGAAGCATGGATATAAAATCATGTGCATTGGCAAGCTTTGCCGCAGCAATAACCTCTTCATCGGATGCATCAAGCTTTCCGTACCGGATGTTCTCCCTTACCGTGCCTGTAAACAGGTGTACATCCTGCAAAACAATACCCAGTGATTTGCGGAGGTCTGTTTTTCTGATTTTGTTTATATTTATTCCGTCATAACGTATCTTACCGTCTGCTATATCATAGAAACGGTTTATAAGATTTGTTATTGTTGTTTTTCCCGCACCCGTAGCTCCGACAAATGCAACCTTCTGTCCCTTATCGGCAGTAAGCGAAATATCATGCAGTACTATCTTGTTCTCATCATATCCGAAATCAACATCCTTCATAACAATTTCACCGCAGAGCTTTGTATAGGTAACGGTGCCGTCCCCATGGGGATGCTTCCATGCCCACATCTGAGTACGCTCGTCCGATTCAACAATATTATCGTCCTTATCATATTTTGCATTGACAAGAGTTACATAACCCTCGTCATGCTCGCTTTCCTCGTCCATAAGCTCAAATATTCTTTCAGCTCCGGCAAGTGCCATAATGACCGCATTAAGCTGCTGAGATATCTCACTGAACGGTCTTGTAAAGTTTTTGGATAACGGCAGGAACGCCGCAATAATTCCAAGCGTTATCGGAGCTACACCGAAAATAGCCAATGCTCCTCCGACCATTGCAATAAGCACATATTGAAGATTACCGAGGTTATTCAGAATCGGCATAAGAATATTTGCATAGGTATTAGCCGCTGTCGCACTTTTGCATAGTGCTTCATTCTTTCTGTCAAATTCTTCCTTTGTTGCTTCCTCATGACAGAATACCTTTATGACCTTCTGACCGTTTATCATTTCCTCTATAAAACCGTTCACATCTCCGAGTTCCCTCTGCTGTGCAACAAAATTTCTTGCACTTCCTGTCGCTATAATTTTTGTTACAAAAAGCATAACAGCAACAAAGAGAAGAACAAAGAGCGTCAGATATAAATTAAGCGTAAGCATTGCAACAAACACGGTAATTATCGTTATAGCAGAGGCAAACATTTGCGGCAGACTTGCCGACATCATCTGACGGAGCGTATCTATATCATTTGTATAACGGCTCATGATATCCCCATGTGCGTGTGTATCAAAATATTTTATAGGCAGAGTCTGCATATGTGCGAAAAGCTGGTCACGTATCTTCTTTTGTATTCCCTGAGAGATAACCACCATAATTCTGTTATATGCAAGACCTGCAAGCGCCCCGATAAGCAAAGCGGCAGCCATAATGATAATGGCTCTTAAAAGATTACTGAAATCGGGATTATCCGACCCCATAAGCGGCATTATATAATCATCAATAAGCGTCTGCATAAACATAGAGCTTAATGCACTTGCCGCAGCACTCATTACGATACATACAAGAACTACAATAAATCTGAGTCTGTATCCCTTAAGGTAACTGAGAAGTCTTTTTATTACCTTTGAGGGATTTTTGAGTCGTTGTCCCTTTCCTGCCTTAGCCATTATCTTCACTTCCCTTCTGCTGAGAATTATATACTTCAGCATATATCTTGTTGTTTTTAAGCAGCTCCTCATGTGTTCCGACTGCATCAATTCTGCCCTTGTCCATGACAATAATCTTATCCGCATCCTGCACCGAGGAAACTCTCTGTGCTATTATAATCTTAGTTGTATCGGGAATCTCCTCAAGAAATGCCTTTCGGATAAGCTTATCGGTTTTTGTATCGACAGCACTTGTCGAATCATCAAGAATAAGTATTTTCGGCTTTTTAAGAAGTGCCCTTGCAATACAAAGTCTTTGTCTTTGTCCGCCCGAAACATTTGTACCGCCCTGCTCAATATATGTGTCGTATTTATCAGGCATACGCTCTATAAAATCCTCTGCCTGAGCAAGCTTACAGACACGCACTATATCCTCATCGGTTGCATTCGGATCGCCCCAACGGAGATTTTCCTTGATCGTTCCCGAAAAGAGTACATTTTTCTGGAGTACCATTGCAACATTATCACGTATTACCTCTATATCATATTTACGGACATCCTCTCCCCCGACAATAATACTTCCCTCGGTGACATCATACAATCTCGGTATAAGCTGCACAAGGCTGGACTTTGACGAACCCGTGCCTCCTATGATACCGACAGTTTCGCCTGACTTTATTGTAAGATTAAGGTTTTTAAGACAGAGCTTATCCTTATTTTTGGAATAGCTGAAGCTTACGTTATCAAATACTATACTTCCGTCCTTTACCTTTTCAAGCGGCTTATCTGTATTTTTAAGGTCTATTTCTTCCGAAAGCACCTCTGCAATACGATCGCCTGACGCCTTTGACATTATTATCATAACCATTGTCATTGATATAAACATAAGGCTCATAAGTATCTGCATAACATATGTCATCATACTGATAAGCTCGCCTGTCGTCATGCTTCCGCCAACGATAAACTGAGCGGCAAACCATGATATAATCAGAATACAGGAATAAACACTTATCTGCATAACGGGCATATTGAATGCAATAATTTTTTCAGCCTTTGAAAAATCCTTGTATATAATGTCGGAAATTTTTCCGAATTTCTCCACCTCATGGTCTTCTCTTACAAATGACTTTACAACCCTTATCCCGTGGAGATTTTCCTGTACCACATTATTAAGCTTATCGTATGTTTTAAATACCCTTGTAAATATCGGATGTGCAAGCCGCATAACAATAGCGAGTGCTATTGCAATAAACGGTATAAATGCAACAAACGTCCATGACAGGCTCATATTTACATTAAATGACATTATCATTGCAAATATCATCATAAACGGTGCTCTGACAGCCACACGAATTATCATCTGAAAAGCATTCTGTACGTTTGTAACGTCCGTCGTAAGTCTTGTAACAAGGCTTGATGAGGAGAATTTATCAATATTTGAAAAAGAATAATCCTGAATTTTATAGAACATATCATGTCTTAAATTCTTTGCAAATCCCGCCGAAGCCTGTGCCGCAAACTTTCCCGACAACGCACCGAATATCAGAGCCGCAAAGGCAACCGCAACAAGCATAAGTCCTGTTTTTACTATATAGTCCATATCACCCTTTCCGCCGTTGCCGCTTACACCGTAGTCAATAAGGTTTGCCATTAGAAACGGCAGCAATACTTCCATTACTACCTCAAGCACAACAAAAATCGGTGTAAGAATCGACGCCATCTTATACTCACGTATACTTTTAGCAAGCATTCTTATCATATTTTTACCTCCATATCATTCCGCATTTTTCCGTATTTTTTCGAGAACCTCAAAAAATATCTCAAGTTTTTCTTCTGAAATACCTCTTTTCAGCTTTTTCTCGGTCATATTAAGCTTTTCAAGCATACGGCAGTGCATCTCCCTCGCCTTCGGGGTAAGCACAAGCTTTTTCAGCCTCGCATCAAAATTTACACTTTCTCTTGTTACAAGACCTTTTTTTTCCATAAGCTTAAGCATACTTGAAACCGTGGATCTTCTTACGGAAAACTTTTCTTCAATATCCTTCTGAAAAATATCCTTATCATCATTTTCCGCAAGAAATCCGATTATCCAGCCGCTTTTTCCTGTAATTTCATCAATTTCCCTTGAAAGCTCCGTATCCCGGCATTTACGTTTTAGTATGTTATTTGTCTTACTTATCTCTACGCCGACAAATCTCGGCATATCCATAAATCTCCCCCCTTAACAAAAAAATTCCAACCGCCCGCCAAAAAAAGGTTAGCAAGCTGATTGTTAGCATACATACATTTTATCATTATTTCCGTAATTTGTCAACCGTAAAATACCACAAATTTCCGTACAGATCCCATGTAAAATTCTCCGGACAGCGACCGGGGATTTTTCCCGGAAACAGGAGAATTTTAAAAATAACCCGCTAATACAGGGACTATCGTGCAAAGCTTGCATGACAGTCCCTGATTTATTTCCCGAAAGAGATTTGAAAACACCTGACCTCAAACTGCTGTTTTGCAGAATTAAGTAGATTATTTCATAATTCTCATTCAGAATTGATATAACATTTCGGTATTTCCCGTTTTGAGATTCTTTTTCAAAAGTGCGGAGTTTACCCGTCTGAATCCTGTTCTGTAGCCAATCGAATAGCTTTCGTCCTTTTCGCCGTAATGAACAAGAGCATATACATTATCACCGATCTGTTCAATATAATCTATAAAATAACAGCTGTCCGCCTCCGAATAGATATTGAAAACACCTGTATTATTCGGAGGTTCAATTCCCACCATAGCGTAATCACTGCCCGAGAGCAAAAGTTTTCTCTCTCCGTTTGTTCTGTCTATTGAGTACACATTATTATCCTCTCTGTAATAATCCGTCATACCTTTATAGGGTGCAGGATCCATATACTCGGTGATAGTTCCGTCTTCATTTACGGAAAATTCCGCACCGGCACCATCATTTTTTATTATTTCGGCTCCACTGCCGTCATATTTTACCCTTGCAATTCTGCCGCCCTGATAAAATGATTCCGAACCCGATACTCCCCCATAGGAAAAATATATATATTCATCACCAAAATACATCTGTCCCACGGTATGCCTCACATATTCGTATGAATCAGGATAAAGGTTATCATTGTCAATGTAAATATCCCTTCTGTTTGTACCGTCAACATTTACACAGGAAATTTTTATAGCCCCTCCGCTGTTATAAAAATCATCATTTCCGGATTCATAATAGACAACTCCGTTATGCAAGGCAATATAGTCGCCTTCTCCTCTCTCAATCAATGTAACAGACACGTTTTTTCCTCTGGATATAATTTCAGAAAGGTTGGAATAAACAACACATTCCCCGTCATCGGTCATATCCATGATTCTAAAGTTTTCATCAACAGGACCTATTATTTTTTCGGACATACTAAAGTAATCAAGCATTCCATGATATGTACTGTCATATGTCTCAAAGTATACCCCTTCATCTTTCAAATAAAATTTGTTTCCCCTGGCTGACTTAAACAATGATATTTCATTTCCTTCCGGATCAAGACACACAAATTCGTTTGCTGTATCCGGATTCTGCATGAAGCCGCCGCAGCCGCCTTTCTCGAAAGAATCTTCATTATACTTCCAGTAGTATATATTCCCGTCTTCCTCGGCAACATAACCTATACGTGGTTTTGATACAATATTTTCAGCTGCGGAATTTTCATCTGACTGCTCCGATACAGCAGGTGAGCTTTCGGTTACATTCTCCGATTCACCGGAAGTAATTTCTGACGTTTCATCGGAGGTAACCTCAGACACTTCATCTGAAACAATTTCTGACGTTTCATCGGATATTTCCTGATTTTCCTTATATGAAACCGCCTGCGGTCCCCTTATATGCGGTACTTCCGAAACCGTATCAACTTGTTTTTCATTACAGCCCGCCGTATTGGTAAAGGTCGTGAACAAAAGCAAAAATGTTATAATTATACTTACATCTTTTTTCATAAATTTCACCGCCGTTTAAGATTATGACGATATTATACTATATATTTCCATGAATTTCAATAATAAATTGCTATAAATATCCTTTAAATTATATATTTTACCATAAATTTGTATTTTTAATATATTTATAGTTCATTATTTTTTTGCCTTAAGGTTCAATAGCCTGATAATATACTACGATACCCGATATACGCATATTCATATCCGAAATAATGCAGGTGCCGGATATTTCCGACACCTGTAGGATGAAATTTGCGTCTGTTATGCAGATATCTTTCTGCCGCAAACTGTATAAAATGATAAAAATATTGCGATAATATCATCGGGTGATATTTATGAGCATGATATTCTGTGATGAAAATTGTATTTATCAGCGTGAGGGAAACTGTATCCTTGAATGTGCCTCAGCCGTTACCAATTCCTCCGAAAGCGGCTGTATGCACAGAATACGTCCGTCCGATCTGCTTAACGCTGTCGAACAAGAGCGGCAACAGCATCCTGAATGGTACGGACACCGATCAGATCAATCTCAACGTCCTTCGGAAGTACAATATTTCTGAGGTTATGATACGGAAGTATGCATTTTCCGAAGCCAAGCCTTGCCGCCTCCGATACACGCTGTGCGGCATGACTTACTGCACGTATCTCTCCTGTCAGACCTATTTCTCCGAAGGCAAGAAGATTTTCCGGTATAATTATATCCTTAAGACTGCTGACAAGTGAAATTGCAACCGCAAGGTCAGTCGCAGGCTCATCCAGACGCAAACCGCCTATTACATTTACATATGCGTCAAGACTTGAAAAATAATACCCGCAGCGTTTTTCCAATACAGCAAGCAGCATGGACATTCTGTTGTAATCAAAGCCCGTAGACATTCTGCGGGCATTTCCGTATCCCGAATTTGTGACAAGTCCCTGTATTTCGGCAAGTATAGGTCTGCTTCCCTCCATCGGGCAGGCTACACACGTTCCGCTGACGTTTTTCGGCCGCCCCGAAAGAAGCATAAGCGAGGGATTTTCCACTTCCGAAAGTCCGCTGTCACTCATCTGAAATACACCTATTTCGTTTGTTGAGCCGTATCTGTTTTTGACCGCACGCAGTATACGGTACGACATTTGCTTATCTCCCTCAAAATAAAGCACGGCATCAACTATATGCTCCAGAACCTTGGGTCCTGCTATTGCTCCGTCCTTGTTTACATGGCCGACAACTATACACGGTATATCAAGGGATTTTGAGGTACGCATAAGTATATTTGTACATTCCCTCACCTGAGTGACACTTCCGGGTGAAGAACTCAGCTCTCTGAAATTCATTGTCTGTATTGAATCCACCATGACAAGATCAGGCTTTTCCGTCTGAATATGCTCCGTTACATTTTCTATATTTGTTTCCGTGAGTATATAAAGATTTTCACAGTTTACTCCGAGCCTTGTTGCCCTAAGCTTTATCTGCCGTTTTGATTCTTCTCCCGAAATATACAGAATTTTAAGTATTTTTCCGAGATGTGCGCATATCTGCAAGAGTATTGTTGATTTTCCGATACCCGGATCTCCGCCGAGAAGTACCAATGAACCCTTTACTATACCTCCGCCAAGCACTCTGTCAAGTTCTTTTGAGCCTGTATAATATCTTTCCTCATCCTCCGTGCTTATTTCGGTTATAGGCAGCGCTTTGGAGGTTATTGCAGCCCTCGGGGCAACAGAACTTTTTCCCTTGAATACTTCCCTGACCTCCTCACTCATGGTATTCCATTCACCGCAGCCGGGGCATTTTCCGAACCATTTGGCACTCTCATACCCACATTCGGAGCATACATACATTGTTTTTATTTTATCCGCCATTTTGTTCCTCCTAAAAAAAAATACTTTATCCGCTGTTTATATCAGGATATGTTTTTTTCATAATCCAGAAATCCGCATAATATTGCAAAAGCCATTCGCTTCTGATATTCATCCGTACAGAGCTTTTTTGCCTCCTCCTCATTTGAGAGAAATCCACACTCCACAATTACCGCGGGAACCTCCGCTTTATCGAGCAGATATACCGAGCTGTCGGCTGCCTTAAGCTCTCTTTTGTTTTCAGGCTGCAAAAGTCCCGTAACGGAACGTCGTATATTCTCGGCAAGCTTTATGCTGCGGTCGTTGTTTTTTGAATAAAATATCTGTGTACCGCTGTATTTGCTTTGTTCAAATTTGTTCTGATGTATGCTTATCAGAATATTGTTACTGCTGCCGTTCACTATATCCTTTCTGTTTCTCATATCGGAAACCTTTTTTTCACGTATTGTGTAAGCAGAACTGTCATATATGGAAATATCCTCTTCCCTCGTCATAACAACGGTATATCCCGAAGCTGTAAGCATATCCTTAAGCTTAAGTGCAACAGCAAGGTTGATATCCTTTTCAAGCACCCCGTTTGCACTTGCCCCACCGTCCTCACCGCCATGACCGGCATCAACAACCACAACAGGTTTTGACCCGGCCGAAGCCGTAACTGTTTCCGGTTCATCATTAACGGATACATAAAGTAACGCACCGAACAAGAATATACAAATCAATGCAGTAGAATAGTAAAAATAGACCTTAAGCTTTTCCACGTTATCACCCCATACAGTATATGACAACAGCGGCCGATATAATACAGACCCGACTTACAATCAGTTAAGGTCAATACTTTATAAATATGTCATCAACAACTTGCCGTATGGCAGAAACAACTCAAACTGATATTCACATAATCAACAGAAGAACAGTCGGACGAACTGCTATGAAAGGAAAGATAATAATAACAAGGCACTTTCCCGTATAACATACAGTACACCTGACTGTTCATATGTGTAATATAACACCTTATTCCTTTTTCTTTTCCGGCTCCGGATATTTTATAACGGGTGCATTTCCCCGTACATCCATCGACACTTCGTTAAGAGGCAGGGAATTTTTTATATAGAAATTCTCCTTGATCTCCGTAAGCCTGTCGAGGTTCCTGCAAAGACGCAGATATATGTTTTCAAGCCTGTCATCAAGCGTTACCGTTCCGATTTTTATATCACGCCGCAGGTATGTAAGATCTTCCCTGAAAAGCTGTATTTCTCTCTCTATATCCTCAATAAGCATAATTGTGTCCATTGCTTTTTCCTGTGCTTCATCTATGACTCCATGTGCCCTGACCTCGGCTTTTAGCTTTATTTTCACAATACTTTCCTGAAGCTCATCATACCTTTTAGCCTTTATAACGAGAGCGTCATACTGCTCCTGGAGCTGCCTTTTTTCGCTGAGACGGATATCAAGCTCCTTCTGATATGCTTCTATATCATTTTCACGCTGTCCGACAGCCTCCGCAAGCCGCATCTGTGTGTCCTGAAGGGATTTATACAGTGCGTTCCTTGCGGCAGTCATTTCGATAAGTGCAATACCCTTGTCCGTTGCCTCAAGCTCAGCTTGTTCAAGCTTACGCTGTAAAAATTCAATCTGCTCCTCCGGAGTAAGCTTTGAATTTGTAATAACTGTATCATCCTCGGTCACTGTCATTTCTCTGTCATTCACTTCTGTATCAGACATACGGCTGCCCCCTCAAAATAATCATAATTCTATAATACCAAATTTCAAATTGTAAATCAACATTTATATCAGTGATTTACCAAATAAAATTGTACAAAAATTTTCCTTATTCTTACTGTATTCTACCAAAGGATTTCTCTATTTCTCTTTTTGTCACAAAGAAATAAATCGGCCGTCCGTGCGGGCAATACCTGACCTCCCGATTTTCTTCAAGTCTGCGTACAAGCTCGATAAGCTCCTCTCGGCTGTTTATATTCCCTGCCTTGACAGCAGCCCTGCAGGCGGTATTTGCATATATCCACTCCATTTTCTCAGATATTCTGAGTTTCTTATGTCTGCACAGATAATCGGCAATTTCGGAAAATGATTCCGATATATCCTCATTCTGAAGCATAACCGGTGCGGAGCGTATAAGCACCGTTTTTTCCCCGAAACCGTCAACATCAAAACCGGTTTCGGAAAGCATATCCTTGTTTTCAAGCACCGCCTGACATTCCTCGGCATCGAGCGTTACAGATACGGGAGAAAGAAGGAACTGTGCATTTTTTCCTCTGTCCTCTCTTTTCAGCCTTTCATAGATAAGCCTTTCATGTGCCGCGTGCTTATCTATAAACATTAACCTGTCACTGTCATATTCTAAAATTATATATGTATTAAATACTTCACCTATATATTTTATCGCAGCGGGCATTTCATCATATCCCGCTTCCGTATCCGCAACAGGCGTTTCTTCCTCTTTTACCTCATCATTGCTGAAATCCGGTACAATTTCCTCCGTATCCACCGCTGCCTGCATTTCAGCAGTATCTTCCTTTGTCGTGCTGTCTTTTCTATCAGGCTTACTATCACTGTTATAATCATATACGAGCTTAGTTTTTTGCACGGCTGTATCCGCCGCTTCGGTATCTTGCTCATCCGTAAGAATTGCATAATCTATATCTCTGACCTTGGGAACGACTATTACAGGTTCGTCATCAATGTATTCCGAGGAATTCATATCCTGACGGACTTTTGAATAAAAATTAAGCTGAGATGCCCTGTCTGTCGGTGGTATAAGAAGTGCGGGATTTTTAACTCGTATCTCCTCCGCATTTTTAACGGCATTTCTTGTGTCAAAGTTCATTATCGCATTTTTCACGGCATAATACACACTGTCAAAAACAGGGCGTTCATTTGTGAAACGAACCTCAAGCTTTGCCGGATGTACATTTACATCAAGCATTGAACAATGCATACCTATAAGCAAAACACATGACGGATATTTTCCGACCATAATACTTCCCTTATATGCCTGTTCAAGTGCTGCCGCTGCGGTTTTTGAGCGTACATACCGACCGTTTATGTAGAACATCTGCATTGTACGGTTAGCCTTGACAGACGATGCCGGCTTCGTTATAAAACCGCTTACTGTAATATTATTCCTGTTATAGGACACAGGTATAAGACTGTCATGAAAATCCTTCCCGAATACCTGAAATATTGCATTTTCAAGATTTCCGTCACCCTGAGTTTTCATAATTTTCTTTCTATCGCGAATGAATGTGAAACATATTTCAGGGTGGGACAATGCCATCCTTTCAAGCAGAACGTAGATGGAGCTTCCCTCGGAGGCATCCTTCTTCAGAAATTTCATCCTTGCGGGTACATTATAAAATATATCCCTGATGATTATTGTCGTTCCCTGCGGACAACCCGTTATATCAAAAGATTTTTCCTCTCCGCCCTCTATAACATAGCGTGTTCCGTCCTGTTCCTTAGTACTTTTGGTAATGACTTCGACTTTGGAAACCGCACATATTGATGCAAGCGCTTCCCCTCTGAAGCCTAATGTGGCTATAGCATCGAGATCGTCCTGTACTGATATTTTACTGGTTGCATGACGCAAAAAAGCATTTTTGATATCATCCCGTTCTATCCCGCCGCCGTCATCGGTAACACGCATATAGGTAATTCCGCCTCTTTGTATCTCAACGGCAACGGATTTTGCCCCCGCATCTATACTGTTTTCGACAAGCTCCTTTATTACGGACGAGGGTCTTTCTATAACCTCACCCGCCGCAATAAGCTCCGCTATATGCTTAGGCAATACGTTTACTACTCCCATTTTTCACACCCCCGCCATACCTTTTCTAATTCTTAAGCATTTTAACAAGCTCAAATAAGATATTCATCGACTCCATTGGTGTAAGAGTATTTATATCTATTTCCCTCAGACGTTTTTCTATCGGTGTATCCTTCGGTGCAAATACCATCTGCATTTCCTCCTCCGGCTCCTCCGTTTTTTTCTTTGTCTGACGCTGCATTTTCCTGCTGCTTCTTTCAAGCTCCGCAAGTATCACCTTTGCTCTTTCAATAACACTGTCCGGCAGTCCCGCAAGCTTTGCCACCTCAACTCCGTAGGATTCATCTGCCGCCCCCGGAATTATTCTTCTGAGAAATGTAATATCATCTCCGCGTTTTACCGCCGCTATGTTATAATTTTTGACACCCTTAAGCTTATTTTCAAGAACAGTAAGCTCATGATAATGCGTAGCAAAGAGTGTTTTTGCACCTAATTTTTTTGTATCCGCAACATATTCAAGCACTGCCCTTGCTATGCTCATTCCGTCATAGGTTGAAGTACCCCTGCCTATTTCGTCAAGTATAAGCAGGCTGTTGCGTGTTGCCTTTTTCATAATATAAGCGACTTCATTCATTTCAACCATGAATGTGGACTGCCCCGTTGAAAGGTCGTCAGATGCACCTATTCTTGTAAATACACTGTCCGCAATGGAGATATCCGCACTTTTTGCCGGCACAAACGACCCCATCTGTGTCATAAGAACTATAAGTGCCGTCTGACGCATATATGTAGATTTACCTGACATATTCGGTCCTGTTATTATTGCTACTCTTTCATCATTCAGATTAAGATTTGTATCATTCGGAACAAATCTTGTATCACTGACAAGCTTTTCCACAACAGGATGTCTGCCCTCGGTTATATGTATTGTTCCGTTATTGTTAAGTGTCGGACAGCAATAGTCATTATCGAATGCTGCCTGTGCAAACGAAGCCATTACATCAAGCACTGCCACAGCCGCTGCGGAGGAAGAAATTCTGTCCACCGCCGCCGCCGCTGTATTTCTTACCTTTTCAAATATTGCATATTCAAGCTCATTTGACCTGTCCTTTGCACCGAGTATTCTTCTTTCAAGGTTTTTAAGCTCCTCGGTTATGTACCTCTCGCCGCCTGTAAGTGTCTGTTTTCTGATATATTCCTCCGGAACAAGATTCTTATAGGAATTTGATACTTCAATATAATAACCAAACACCCTGTTGTATCCTATCTTTAATTTTGGTATTCCGGTTTTAGCCCGCTCCTCGGCTTCGATTTTAGCCATAAGCTCGGTTCCGCCCTTCATATCCGTACGCAGACTGTCAAGCTCCTCCGAACAGCCTTCTCGTATCATTCCTCCCTCACGGACGGAAAACGGCGGTTCATCCTCAATGGTCTTATCTATAAGCTCCACTATATCATTAAGCAGATCAATACTGCCATACATTTCTTTGAGCAGTCCGCTCTTTGCTCCGGCTATACTTCCCTTTATTCCGGGAAGTCTTTTTAATGCTCCGCAAAGAGAACGCAGTTCCCTTGCATTTGCCGAACCGTAAACCACCCTTGTTATAACACGCTGTATATCAAACATTCCTACAAGTGCTTCACGCAGATTCATTCTCATCTGAACATTATCGTAAAGCTCTGACACCGCATTCTGCCTTTTCATTATTGCACCGATCTTTGCAAGCGGCTTTTCGATATAGCTTTTGATAAGCCTTTTTCCCATTGAGGTTTTTGTTCTGTCGAGTACGGCAAGCAGTGATGCCGATTTATTTTTACTGTTAAGCGGCTCTGTAAGTTCAAGATTACGTCTTGTATTATAATCAAGATGAACGTACTGCTCCTCGCTGTAAAGCTCGATTTTATTTATGCGCTCCAGACCGCCCTTTTGTGTTTTTACAAGATAGGTTATAAGAGCACCGATGGCCGAAACAGTCTGCGGCATATCCGTAAGCCCGATACTGTCAATGCTTTTTCCCGCAAACCGACCTTTTATTGTTTCTTCGGCATCCGCATATGAGAAAGCCTCGTCATCAAGCATATTGACACAGGCTGAAAGCTTATCCTTTATAAAGGCGGCAAGTGTTTTGAAACGAATTGTTTCGCCGCCTATCAGAAGTTCTCTCGGCGAATATTTAAGAAGCTCATCCTTAACGGCACCTTCAATATCATCAGTATCAATAAGTGTCGCATATAATTCTCCTGTCGAAATATCACAAAAAGCTATACCTGTCTTATTCTTCTGTGTATAAACGGAGCATATAAAATTATTGCTCCCCTCGTCAAGCATACTCTGCTCCATTACTGTACCGGGGGTTATCACTCTTATAACCTCTCGCTTTACAAGCTTTTTTGTCTTTGAGGGGTCCTCCGTCTGCTCGCATATTGCTACCTTATATCCCTTTGCAATAAGTCTTGCCGCATAGGTTTCATAGCTGTGGAAAGGAACACCGCACATAGGCGCGCGCTCCTCAAGTCCGCAGTCCTTTCCCGTGAGCGTCAGTTCAAGCTCCTGTTGTGCGGTTTTTGCATCATCAAAGAACATTTCATAAAAGTCCCCCACACGGTAAAAAAGTATACAGTCCTTATAATTTTCCTTTATTTCAAGATATTGCTTCATCATAGGAGAAATTTCAGCCAATTCATTCACCACCTTAAATTTATCTTCATATGTCGGTCATAAACCTTCATCTGCGTAAGTCCTACCCTGTTATTTTATCAGCCGCAGCCGCCGCACGTTGCACAGCTTCCACTGCATGACGGCGTATAATCCGCCGTATCGGGATCCTCCCCTTCGGAGGCTTTCTGTATTATTGCGGAAATTCTGTTCATTATTACGTCAAAATCGTCTTTAGCCTTATTATAATTTATCATGCGTTCATTGGCCATTATTTCGGCATAAACCCTTCTCATATTCTCACCAAGCTTTCTTGCGGCATCAGGGTCACGCTCATCATCGGGTTTTGCAGTCATTTCCGACATTTCCGCACGTATAGCGCTGAACCTTGTTATAAGCTTTTGCAGCTCCTTATCATCATCCGCAGCCTGTCTTGCCATATTGAATTTTATATAGGCATCCTCCCTTTGCAGCTGTCTGCCCAGTTCTCTTGCAATTTCAATAATATCCTTATTTTCCATAATAATCTCCTTTTTTCGATTAATTTTCCAATTGAACAATCAACATTATTTTATCAAATTCATAAGATATTGTCAAACCGATATGTGATATATTTATTCAAATCAGAAAGACTGCTCCCATTTCGGAAACAGTCTTAATCCTGATATAGTATTCTATAAATATCATAAAATATTCCATTTTGATAAATCAAATATTTCCGAATAATTTTCATCAGACAATTTTTCCCCTGAGTATCCAGTTCCTTGCCTCGGTTATTTCGGCATATTGGAAAGTTCCGATAAGCTCTGTCGGTGCATTAAGCTCAACGACTATATTATTCTGTGTACGGGCATTTAGTACTCCCTCTCTTGCCTGCTCCTCCACAAGCACACGGTAAATCTTTCCTACCATTCCCGCACATCTCTCTGCGGCAATCTCCTCCTGAAGCTTCAGAAGCTCTGTCATTCTCTTTGCCTTTTCCTCATGAGTATAGGGATCGTCAAGCTTTGCGGCAGGCGTACCTACTCGCGGCGAATAAATAAATGTAAACAGTGATGTAAACTTAACCTCTCTTATAAGGTCAAGTGTTTCCTGAAATTCCTCATAGGTTTCTCCCGGGAATCCCACAATAACATCACTTGTAAGCGATAAATCGGGAATTTTTCTTTTGGCATAATTTACAATTTCAAGATATTTCTCCCTTGTATAGCGACGGTTCATCTTATCAAGCACCCTGTTACTTCCGCACTGAAACGGAAGGTGCAGATGATTGCAGATTTTATCATTTTCCGCAATCACATCAATAAGCTTTTCGGATGCATCCTTTGGGTGTGATGTCATAAAACGCACCCAAAAATCTCCGTCAATATTTGCAACATCATTCAGTAGTGTCGCAAAATCGGTTTTCTCATCAAGTCCCTTTCCGTAGGAATTTACATTTTGCCCGAGGAGAGTTATTTCCTTATAACCTGCCTTTACCATAGCTTCCGCTTCTTCAATAATCGCAGACGGACGGCGGCTCCTTTCCCGACCCCTTACATACGGAACAATACAGTAAGAACAGAAATTATCGCATCCGTACATAACAGGGAGCCAGCCCTTGAAGCTTCCGTCCCTATGAATCGGAAGTCCCTCATATATTTTTCCGTCATCATTTCCTCTTTCAACAAGTCTTTTTCCACTCGTAACAGCGTTATATACCAGCTCCGGAAATTTATGTATAACATGAGTCCCGAAAACAAGACCCACATACGGAAAGCTTTTATATATCCTGTCCGCAATATGCTCCTGCTCCATCATGCAGCCGCAAAGACCTATAAGCAAGGATGGTTTTTCCCTTTTCAGTGCCTTAAGTGCGCCGACATTTCCGAATACCCTGTCCTCGGCGTGTTCACGCACGGCACAGGTGTTGAATATTATTATATCCGCTTTTTCAGGTTCCTCCGTTATAATACAACCCATTTCTTCAAGCATACCCTTAATTTTTTCGCTGTCCGAAACATTCTGCTGACAGCCGTACGTACGCACATATCCATATGGCTGCTTATTTCCTGCCCTCATATAAAGAAGATCTTTTAAAAGTTCGATGTATTGATCCTGTGCATCAGACCTTTTCTCCGTTATATTAATACTGCTCACGTTTTTACCTCCGTGTTAAAAATACATAATGATTTATACAAGCTTATAATAACATATTTTGCACAGCCATTCAAGCAATATTGACGGCAAATTCACGATATTGTCTGTTCATGCATGAGCAGGCCGTCCGGAGTCTCCCCTACAATTACGGTTTCCCCTACAAGTACGGTGGTTTCTACTCTTTCCGTACATGATGTCATAGGCATTATTATATTTATTTCCGCAGATATTTTTACCGACAGCTTATGTACCGTCTGATTTATGCCCCCGCTCTCAAATTTTTCCTCAAAATCACTGTTTACCGTTCCCGACATGGAAATATATACGGGTATTGCCGGTCCGACACCGTTAAAAAGCTCTCCGCCGAGGATCGTACCTATCGGCACATCAATTCTTTTGCTTTGGATATTTGAAAGTGCCTCCTGAGTTCGTGTTGTAATAAGATTTTTTAGCCTGTTGGTAACAACAGTATTTGTACTTATTGAAGCAATAGTCCCGTCAGATGAGGCTGTCACGGTTTCAAGCTCTTCCCCGCTTATATTCATTTCGTCAAGAATATCGGTAACGGTTTCACTGATTGTAAGAGTCGCAAAGCTTTGTGCCTGTATTGATGCTACGGAACGTATAACAGGCTTAAGGCGTATTTCAAGAAAAATTACGGTTATTATCAGAACGATAAGCATAATGAGTATTACCTTAGCCGCCTTATTTCCCTTTCTCCCTCTGCGTCTTATGGACAAAAAATCACCCCTGTATCATAATATACAGAGATGATTTTTTTGCTAACCTGTTATTAGGGATTTTATTCCGAGTGCTATAAGAACTATTCCTCCGATTATCTGAGTAATCCTCGGGTTGAGATTGCTTATTCGTCTTCCAAGCTGATATCCGATAAAGCAAAGTATGAATGTTACAGCACCGATTATCGAAACAGACATAATAAGTGAAGTAAAGGTCTCCGCCCCTACAGCAGACGGAAGTACAATTCCAACCGTAAGGGCATCAATACTTGTTGCAAGAGCCATAATTATAAGCGAACGCAGATCAAAGACATCCGATTTTTTGTCCATAATATTTCCGAAGCTGTCGATAATCATTTTTACTCCGAGGAATACCAATATACCAAAGGCTATGATATGATCAAAGCCCTCAATCGCCTTGCTTCCGACCTTTCCAACGCTCCAGCCGAGTATCGGCATAATCATCTGAAAGATACCAAATGCCGCAGCCGTAATAAAGGCACACCTCAGCCGTTTTGTTCTGTCCGAGGAGCCGCACACAAACGACACGGCAAAGGCATCCATGGCAAGAGCCGCACCGATTATCGCCGCCGATACCGCCGACATAACATCACCCCACAGTTTCTACTGTTATATATTATGCGGGAATGATGTAATGTATGAACATATAGCAGCCGTCTGTCCGTCAATTATTCTATAGGTATTTCACAGCCGCAGTGAAGGGAATATATATAACATTCCTTGACAGGTTTATCAAAAATCTGATTTGCCGCCTCCTTATAAAGTCTGAGCTGTACACCATACATTTCCTTCAACCTTTCGGTATCTTTGACTCTGTCGGTTTTATAATCTACTATGACAATACCGTCATCTTCCTCGATTATGCAGTCAATGGAACCCTGAAGTATGGACTTGCTGTCACCGAATTCTTCATCCGAAAAAGATTCCCCGTCTATCAAAGCCAGTCTTGCCGGAATACTTACCGTAAAACGATATTCCCTATAAAGCTTTTCTGCACCTGCCATTCTTTCAAAAAGTCTGCTTTTTGAAAATTTTATTATATTTTCGTCAATTATAAGATCTGCCTGCTCGGCGGACATCAATTTCTGTTCCGTAACCGATTTTTTCTCCTTTTCAAAAACACCTGTTTCACAAATTTCCTTATAAAGATTATTGATATTCGCATATTGCAGGAAGGCATGAGTTGCAGTTCCCCTTTCGGCAGGAGATACCGAACCGGATTTTGCAAAGGGCGGACTTGAAACAGCAGCATAATATGTCTGTGTTCCGCTGTGTGCAAGCATGGAAGCGGATACCTTTGACGGGATTTTTGTGCTGATATCATTTCTTTTTTCGGAAAAACGCTCACGCAGGAATTTTTCGAGCCTGTCATCGGTTCCGGTTAATGCCGATTTTCTGATTCTTCCGGCTCTTCTTTCAACCTTATCCGCATGAACAAATTTCCAGTGGGCATTGCATCTGAGCGAGGGGAGATGAATGTCATCCCCGGCACCTGAGCAGGCATCATCTCTGAGCTGTGTCATTTCTCCGTTCAGCAATGCACACATAACAACCCAATCGGATAATGTATGCTGTTCCATTACGACACTCGGAAAAATGTGTCCTGTTTTTTCATTATATTTAATTTTACCCGCAAGACTGCCTATATATTTATAATAGCCTTCCGATTCTTCCGAACCGACTTCATCAGTATTTCCGCTGTTCGTATTTTCCTTTGTCGTTACTGTGGAAAGCATTATAAGTCTTTCTTTGGGTCGTGTGAGGGCAACATAGAGAAGTCTTAACAGTTCGCTTTTTTCCTCTGCTCCTTTTGCCATATGTATTGACTTGAATTGCAGTGTGTTGAACTGCAAAAGCTTTTCTGTATCTATAGTCCTCAGACCTATTCCAAGTTCACTATGATATTTTACCTTTGATGCATCTAC
Organism: uncultured Clostridia bacterium; assembly: GCA_947585965.1. Classification (GTDB taxonomy): domain Bacteria; phylum Bacillota; class Clostridia; order Oscillospirales; family Acutalibacteraceae; genus UBA1213. The sequence continues at coordinate 12,115 of CANPXK010000004.1, read as the reverse complement.
CTTTTCCTTTGTATTCATTCCGGCAACTATACATATTGGAAATTCAAGTCCTTTTGAATGATGTATTGTCATTATTCTTACGGCATTGACAGGTGTACTGTCCGAAACCCTTATACCGTTATTTGTCTCTTCAAGATATCTTACATGACGCACAAAGCCGGTCAGTCCGCCAGATACACTGTTTTCATATTCAAAAACAAAATTCATAAATCTTCTGAGGTTCTGGACACGAAATTCCCCGTTTGGCATGGCATTCATCACTGAAATAAAGCCCGTACTCTCAAAAAACTCCTGTAATAACCTGTCAGTTGTAACTGTTACGGACAATTCCCTGAACTTCCTCATTGTTTCAAGAAAATTACCGCATTTTTCCCTGAGTTCATTCCCGATTCCGGCATAGGTACGGTCTTTGTCAGCATTAGCCGCAATATTATCTGAATGGTTTTCTCCATCCGATTTGGTATCATTATAAGAAATTGTCCGGAGCTTTTTGTAATAATTTTTTCCGTATACTCCTTTTATCTGCGAAAGCTCATCAGGTGTAAAGCCAAATACCGGACACATGAGTGCGGCAATCATATCAATATCGGAAAGAGGATTATTAAGCACCTTAAGATATGAAAGAGCCGCCTTTACCTCATATCTTTCGAGAAGATCAAAATCCGCATCGGTATATACAGGTATCCCGCATTTTTCAAATTCCGACGAGTATATATGAGCTGTATTCCTGACGCTTCTCATCAAAATGCAAAAATCACTAAATACAGCCTTTCTTTCCTTTTTTTCCTTTGCATCATAAACAGTATCACCCCTGTCTATAATCTCTTTTATAAGTCCTGCACAATATATTGCCTCCGTTTTGGTCTTATTTTCCTCCTCTGCATTTATTCCGTCATCCTCATCGGAATTTTTATCACTGTTCCGGCTGTCACTTTCCTCCGAAATAATTTTCTCCCTATGCTCAACAATATGCAGTTCAACATCGGGTTGGCTTTTTTCGGGATAATATGCTCCCGCAGTCAGTCGGTGGTTTTCATCATATTCTATTTCTCCGGATTTTTCCGACATAAGAAGTCCGAAAATAAAATTAACACTGTCAATAATGCCCTTTCTGCTGCGGAAATTTTTATCAAGAACAATGAGCGCGGGAAAATCGGCATTTTCCTCATCATAAACACTGCTCTGTCCGCATCTGTTTTTGAATAATACCGGCTTTGCCTCCCGAAATCGGAATATACTCTGCTTGACATCTCCGACAACAAAAAGGTTTTCTTCATTCCTTGATATTGCCCTGAAAATATTTTCCTGAATATCATTGGTATCCTGATATTCATCAATCATTATCTCTTCATATTTTTGCCTTATTTCATCCGCAAAATCCGTTGTGATATATCCGTCCGTTTCCTCGTCATATCTGTATAGAAGTCTGAGAACAAGACTTTCAAGGTCATGGAAATCAAGTATCTTTCTTTCCTTTTTTGCCTCAAAATATTTACGAGCAAATTTTTGCAGAAGTCCTCCAAGACATTTCATTACAGGATAAAGCTTAGTATTGTTTTCCCTGAAAATCTCATCTGTGAAGCAGGCATACGGTTTGAGTTCCTCCTCAGTATATTTCCCGAATGAGTTAAGCCCCGAAGCGGCAGCTTTGAGGTCTTCATCCTTGGAGCTGCCCGTTCGTATGGTGGTCTTAGAGAAATTCATCACTATCCCGGATAAATCTGAATAATTATTTTCTTTTGAGGAATACAGTCCTTCGATACTTTCAAGAAAAGCCCCGCAGCTGTCGAACACATCCAACGTATTTATGTAGGACTTTTTTCCGCTGTTTCTGTTTTTATCAACGGCTTCATAATATTTCATAGCATTATCATAGATATCACGCAGTTTTATTATTTTTGCTTCAAGACTGTGAAAAAGGTAATCCGCAGCCTTGTTTTCGGACAGCTTCATCCCGGGGTTATACTGTTCTATACACATTTTCAGCCATTGATCCGGAAAAGCATGGGCGGTATATTTGTTATATGCCTCAAGAAGCTCACTTTCAAGATCATTATCGAGTTTTGCATCCGTCATTAGCATACTCATAATATTAAAGCTTTCATATCTTTCAAGCTCTTCCTTGTAATTTTCACTGCTCTCCTCGGGCGGAGTATAATATTCCTCAATAATATCGGACATTATTCTTCTGCTTAATTCATACAGTTCCGCCGAAGTACCCACACGGAAATCCCTGCTTACCCCGAGCCTGAAAAAGTTCTCTCTGACAACCTTGCTGCAAAAGCTGTCTATTGTGCATATATCCGCACACGAAAGCAAAAGCTGCTGTTTGCGATAAAAATCATTTGCGGGATTTTCCTGTATAAGTTCGTCTATTGCCTGAGAAATTCTCATCTTCATTTCTGCCGCCGCTGTGTTCGTAAATGTAAGAATAAGCAGTCTGTCCGCCGATACGGGATTTTCACCCGTCAGAAGTTTTATCACTCTTTGAACAAGTACCCTTGTCTTTCCCGAGCCTGCCGCTGCAGAAACAATAATACCTCCCCCTTGTGCATTGATGGCATTTTTCTGTGCCTGTGTCGGTTCAAAGGTTGTTTTATTCTTACTCATCTGTTTCTTCCCCCATTTCCTCCATATCCCGCCTTATCTTTTCAAGTGATTGCTTCTTGCTGTATTTTGGCAGCCTGACTGTTGCATTACCTTTTTCAAAACGGCATATAGACGAATACTCACAATACTTACAAGCCCCCTGAGTCGGCATGGCGGCAATCTCTCCGGAATAAATTTCCGCGGCTGCTCTCTTGATACATATATCCGTAAATTCAAGAATCATTCTGAAATCCTTTTCCGATACGACACTGCTATTGGCTGAAAGCTTATAAGGCGGTGTTTTAGTTTTCTGTGCCGGTATAAATTCTCCGCCTATTCCCTCCTCCATATTTTCAAGAACCGTACAATCATCCGTAAGTAAACCCGACATCCTGAAGTTATTATTCTGCTCTCTGATACTGCGTTCCGTCTCTTTTGTATTACTTATATCAGCCGGTCCTGAAACCGAGGTCGAAGGAACATAAAGCACTCCTGCGGGCAAAAGCATTTCGCCGTCCGCATACTTTTCCGAGCCGTTCTTTATAATCGCCGAAAGATAAAGAAGCATCTGAATTTTTATTTTATTTGCAATATTTTTAAATTCAAATTTGTTGTTTCCGGTCTTATAATCTATTATTCTTACATATTTTTTCCCGTTGATCGCGGCTGTATCAACCCTGTCAACAAATCCGCTGACGAGAATTCTGTCGCCGTTCGGAAGCTCAAGCTCATATGGCGGAATTGAATTTTCTCCGTCATTACCTTCACCTATCCTCAGCTCATAATCCACCGGACGGAATTTATCCTTTTTGAATTGCTCACACATTCTCATAAGTACCCTCAGGGCATTTTTCTTTATCTTTACACATATAGCATTGAATCTTTCGCTTCTTTCCGCTTCATCTCCTAATTTTCCGATATATTCATCAAGTGCGGATTTGATCTGAAGTCTGAGCTGTCCCTCATCCATTTCCATAAGCCTGTCGATACCGGTATTTTTGAACAGATATTCAAAAATGAAATGCATTGACGTTCCGTACAGGGCATTGTCCATTGACGCTTTTTTCAACGGCTTTGCTTCAAGACCGTATTTACAGAAATAAGAAAATCTGCAATCGGCAAATGTATCTATCTTGGTACTTGAGAGATTGACAGGGATACCGTACAGCTTTCTTATTCCGGCATGGTTATTAAGCCTGAATGCTTCCCTTTTTGCCGCACGTTCTATCGCAAATACTTTATCACAATACTCCGGAACCGATCTGAAATACTTTTTTAGTGTATTTGCCCTGATACCGTCAGTATTCCACAATTCGGCACATATATCAAATGACTGCCTTTCCGTGAGAAAAAGCCGCTTATCAGACGGGGCGTTTTCCGTAATTTCAGATTTATGATAAACCGTACAATCGTCAATTACGGATTCCATTTCACGCTTTATTACCGACGGTTCACACGCCTTTCCGGAAAGATCCTGCATATACCAGCTTATATATAATCTTTCCGATGGTGCCGAAAGTGTGACATACACGTTCATTTTTTCCTTGAGTGAGGCACCGTATATTGAGTCATACAGCGGTAGTCTTATATCGTCAGGCTGTTCGTCACGCAAAAAACGTCTTTCACTGTCGGTAAATATTCCCACCGCGCCCGCCTGTGCAGGAAAAACGGACTCGACTGCACCTATTGCAAATACCACCTTCGGCGACTCACTCCTTATATTTCCGGCAGTACCTATTGTAACACTGTTTATCGTCTGCGGAATATCCGATACCGGATTTTTTCTTATATATATTGCAAGAAGCTCGGCATATTTTATGCTGTCTGTCCTTTTATTTTTCAGAACATCATACATATTTCCGAGTATCCTCATGGCAATATCCCATATTCCCGCTTCGTGCCCGACATTTACATCAAGTCCGTTTCTGCTGAGCTTATATATAAATTTCCTGAAATTTTCTCTGCATTCAAGCTTTTCGAGCAGTTCATAAAGCCGCACTGTTATTTCCGCACCGTCCTCAGCCCTTTTTACGCCCTCCTCAAACTCAATCAGCGGCTGAATAATTTTTTTGCGGATATCCTCAATATGTGCTATCCTGTCATTGACAGATTTACTTTCAATATTGTCCGCACGGCTTCCGTCCGGGGACATTGTAAATTCTTCCCTCCATCTTTTTCCTCTTATATCCCAGACATAACAATAATTTTCGAGCAGGTATATATCATAATCCTCCAATGGTGTAAGACCCGTTTTTGCAAGACGCAGAACAGCCTCGGTATCAAAGTTCGAGTGTATAACCTCAAACACCGATAATATCATTCTTATAAGAGGTTTTATCTCAAGAGGTTCCGGGTTTGAGAGAAAATATGGTATATCATATTTCGGAAATTCAGCAGATATGATCCCCTTGAAGCTGTCAAGATTTCTGCCGATCACCTCTATATCACTGTATCTGTATCCCTCATCATGTACAAGTGTAAATATTTTTTCCGCTATGTACCGAACCTCATCATAAATATCCGCCGCTTCATACATCCGCACACTACCGTCATTTTTTATCTTATCGGTATTTTCCGCTGTATGTCTGTATGCGGAAAATATTCTTTTTTCCACCGCCCGGAGTACATCCGTTTTATACCTTATCCCCTCTCCGGAACAGACTTCTATCCCGCATTTCCTACCGCTCCTCTCGACAGAACGGAGCAGAGTTCTGTACGTTTCATTCGATTCCGCAAATATTGAATTTTTATCATGAATATTATCCCTGTCACAGCAGACAGATATAAACACATCCTCCGCCTGAGAAAATATCCGCTCGATTATCTTTATTTCCTGTGCGGAAAAGCCATAAAACGAATCAATAAAGACGGACATATTTTCAAAATAATTATGTTCTCCGAGAATAGCATAAAGCTTTATCAGGTCGTCGTCCGGATCGGCATAGCTGTTCTCAAGCAGCGCATTATATGCAGCGTATATTCTTGCACTGTCACGCAGCTTTGCGGCAAGTATTCTATTCTCTGTCCTCCCTGCCGTTTCAAATAATTTTTCTGGTGTTATAAGACACATTTTATATTCGTTTACCGCTGTCAGCATGGGTTCTATAAGATCCATGCTCTTCTTAAGGCTTCTTGATGTCGAACCGTAAAGTTCAAGTTCTCCCCCCTCTGCCGGTGCATTTTCAATTGCAATGTTCATAAGAACAGCCTTTATTCCGTCATCTATCCTTTTCTCGGTAATGCCCTTATATTTATCAAAAATGTTATCACATAATCTCCTGAAACTGAGCACCTCAACGTTTCTTGCCCTTTTTGCCCCCATTGTGTCAAGTATACGTTTTTCATTCTGAAATGAGCTTTGTTCGGGAACAATCAGGACGACACGTTTGTCGTTTCCTGTTTCCCCGATATATTTGTGTATCATTTCCGTTTTTCCGCTCCCGCTTCTGCCCAATATAAATTTTATCATTTTTTTACCTCCGTGTCGGTATAAACATTAATTCCACAAATTCAATTCTATTTTAATCACATTGACATCAGGTAATTTCTACAAATCAAATTAAGATAATTATACAAAAAATACTACGGACACGCAAGTATCCGTAGTACAATTTATCGTACAATAAATCTTAACTCTTATACATCCTCAGAGAAATCCTCACTCAACTGATCAAGGCTTGCCGCTTTAAGATAAGCATTTATAAATCCGTCAATATTTCCGTCCATAACGGCATTGACGTTTCCTGTTTCATAACCGGTCCTGTGATCCTTTACCATTGTATAGGGCATAAATACATAGGAGCGTATCTGTGCTCCCCATGCAATTTCTTTCTGCACACCCTTGATATCCTCTATCTTGTCAAGGTGCTCCCTCTCCTTAATTTCGATAAGCTTGGATTTAAGCATCGTCATGGCAACATCCCTGTTCTGATACTGGCTTCTCTCAACCTGGCTTGCAACAACTATACCTGTGGGGATATGCGTAAGACGTACGGCAGACGATGTCTTGTTGACCTTCTGACCACCCGCACCGCTGGCACGGTAAACATCCATTTTTATATCCTCCGGACGTATCTCGACCTCTATCGTATTGTCAATTTCAGGCATTACCTCAAGGGATGCAAAGGATGTATGTCTTCTTCCCGAAGAATCAAACGGAGAAACTCTGACAAGTCTGTGTACTCCGGACTCACTTTTCAGATAACCGTATGCATTTTCCCCTTCGATGAGCAGAACCGCACTTTTCAGACCGGCCTCCTCACCGTCAAGGTAGTCAACCTCTTTGACCTTGAAATTATGACTCTCCGCCCACCGCATATACATCCTGTACAGCATCATAGCCCAGTCCTGAGCCTCTGTTCCGCCTGCTCCGGCATGAAATGTAAGTATTGCATTCTTAGAATCATATTCACCTGTCAGAAGTGTCTGTAAACGCTGTGCTTCAAGGTTTGTCTTTATCTTCTCTACCTCACTCTGTGCTTCTTCAAGCAGGGTAAGATCCTCCTCTTCATCCGCAAGCTCAATGAGAGCCATAGTGTCATCATAGGATGCTGCCAGGGAGTCATATTCCGCAACTTTATTTTTCAATGCTCCTGTTTTCTGTAATATCTTCTGCGAATTTTCAACATCATCCCAAAAACCCGGCTGTGAAGCTCTTTGCTCAAGCTGTTCTATTTCCATTTTGAGCTTATCAAGACCAAGTGCATTTGAAAGCTCAAGCATATCCGGATGCAGTGCTTCAAGCTGTAATCTCAGTTCCTCAAATTGTATCATAAATTATCCACCATTCCGTACTTCATAATTATTACTTGTATATTATAAGGCAAAACAAATTCTTTGTAAAGTACAAAAATTCATTTTATTTTAAGCTCTGCCTCCAACAAGTCGGCTCGGCAGAGATCATATTTTGTTTCATAAAATCCAGCCTCTGCAAGCTGCATCATACAACTCACACAGGCTGTAATTACATTTACATTTAAACTTTTAAAACTTTGAAACGATCTCCTTAAGATAAGCCTTGAAAGCTTCTCCGAGCGTTGGATTTTTCAGAGCTATTTCAACGGTTGCCTGAAGTATTCCGAGTTTATCGCCCATATCATAGCGTTTTCCGGTAAAATCAACCCCCGTCATCGTCTGTGTTTGTGCAAGTGTACGCATAGCGTCCGTCAGCTGAATTTCTCCGCCTGTTCCCGGTTCTGTATTGTCAAGAATATCAAAAATATCAGGTGTAAGCACACATCTCCCAAGAATCGAGTAGGTAGAAAGTACCTCCTCCTTAGTCTGCGGTTTTTCGACCATATCCGTGCATTTGTAGATATTATCCTCAAGATGTTCAACCTTAAGAGAACTGTATTTTGATATAGCTTCCTCGGGAACGGATTTTATGCCGACAACAGCCTTTCCGAATTTTTCATATGCTCTTATAAGCTGTCCGCAGGCAGGATCATCGCCGATTATGACATCATCCCCATACAGCACGGCAAACGGCTCATTACCTACAAACGAACGTGCGCAATTAACGGCATGACCAAGTCCTTTTGTTTCTTTCTGACGGATAAAATAAAAATTTGCAAGCTTGGATATTGAAACGACCTGATCATGTATATCCTTTTTACCCGTGTCAAGAAGCCTTTGTTCAAGCTCGGGGCTGCGGTCAAAGTGGTCTTCGATAATTCCCTTTCCACGATTCGTTATGATGAGGATGTCTGTAATACCGGAATTAACAGCCTCCTCCACAATATACTGGATAGCAGGTTTATCAACGATCGTAAGCATTTCCTTCGGCATTGATTTTGTTGCGGGCAGGACTCTTGTGCCCAGTCCGGCTGCGGGTATAACCGCCTTAGTAACTTTCATAATGTTCCTCCTTATTTTGTAATTATATATTTTTTCTTAATTAAGGGAAATAACCAAAATAACGAAATGTCAAAGTGTGAAGGCAACGGTAATAATCAATTCACATACAAGCATCATTATACCCAGTCCCTGATTTATACCGCCTTTATTCCTTATAATCTCCAATATTTCCTTTTCACTTTTATCACTGTTATTTGTCTTTATGGACTTTATTTTCTTTATTGCACGTTTATAGTAGTTTCTGTTAGCGCAAAACGCAAGCACAATCGTAACGGCAAAGCCAATAAAGCTAAGTGCGAGAGGCAGAAGCATCAATACACCATGCATCAAATCACAATTTGCAAATATCCATCCGAGATAATCTCTGTATGAAGCATATCCCCCGGAAGCGACCGCTTCCTGAGCCGTGAGCCAGAGTTCATCAGTTTTGAAATACGAATAGCAAAAATACTGCACCACTGGCGGCAAAACCGTCAGGAGACTCAGTATTATGCCTGTCAAATACTGCTTACGATAAAAATACCATACACCCTGAAACAGCAGTGTCGAGAAGTTGAATCTGCTCATATTCCTTTTTTTAATTGAGGAAAAAACAGGTCCGTAATATAGCTCATTAGTACCGACATAGTTCATAAGCTCCTCGCCGGTAACACCGTCGAAATCCTCATCCTTCTTTATTCCGATAGCAAAATCCCTTATGTCATCCATATAGAATTTTTTAGCACGAAAAACCGGCGATGACATCCTCATCGGATCATCGTCCCCTTCATCATCGGACCCATAATCCCCCTGCTCCCCGCCGTCATGAGCAGACAGGAAGTTTCCGCATCTCTCACAGACAATACTGTCCGGAGAATTTTTATGTCCGCAATATCTGCATACCACCAAGTCATCGTTATTCTCCTCGGTAGTATTACTACCCGATTCCTGATTTATGTCATGCCATACTTCGCCTTTTTCATGAAGCTCGGAAAATATACAAGCACCTTTTATTTCATAGCATTCCCTGTGGTAAGGTGCACCGCATTTCGGGCAGACAACAATATCATCGTCAGCCTCAAAGCGTTTGGAACATACAGGGCAGCTTTTTCCGGTAAAATCCATTTTTTTCTCCCAAACTTAGTATTTGTTTCATTATACAACATAATTTTATGATTGGCAAGTTTTTATAAAAAACAATCATTGTGCAGCAAAAAATTATTCCCACCACTTTTTATTCCAGACTATGCTGCGGCCGTAAAATAAGATGTTTCAGCCGGGGGGCTCCTGACTGAAACATTTTTTTACGTTTGACCGCTTTCAGTAATTTTACCGTCCGATATTTCAATCCGCCTATTGCAGGCATCTGCCACCTCCGGGTCGTGCGTTATGATTATTACGGTTTTCCCATCCTTATTCAGTTCACTGAAAAGCTGCATTATTTCGGCGGAGGTTTTTGTGTCGAGTGCACCGGTCGGCTCATCCGCAAGTATAAATGACGGGTCATTCACAATTGCACGGGCGATGGCTACTCTCTGCTTTTGTCCTCCCGACAGTTTATTTACAGGCTTTTTGGCAAGTTCCTTTATTCCCACCTTTTCAAGTGCCTCGAGAGCAAGCGTATTTGCGTTGCCCTTTTTCTTCTTGCTGAAATAGAGCGGTATTTTGACATTTTCAATAACCGTATATTCTTCAACGAGGGCAAAATCCTGCATTACTATTCCGACCTTTTCGTTACGTATTTCCGCAAGTTTTTTATCCGACAGCTTATGTATGTTTATATCGTCAATTGTATACTCTCCCTTTTCAAAGGTATCAATACAGCCTATAATATGCAGAAGTGTAGATTTTCCCGCACCGGATTTTCCTACTATCGCAAGCATTTCTCCGTCTTCAATTTCCAGCGATATATCCTTAAGTGCTGTAAAGGCATTGGACTTTTTATAATTATAAGTCTTTGTAAGATTTTTTATTTCTATCATAATATCAGTTCTCCTTTATTGTTTCCACAGGCGATGTTCCCCGAACCATAAAGAACGGTATCACAAGAGATATTATAAGCATAACCGCAAAAATTGCAAGTGTGATATATATATTATCCATAGCAAGATTTTGCTCGAATAATGAGGCATATTCCGTATTTTGAAATATCAGAAATGCCGCTGTACCTATTATCATTCCGCCCGTAAGTAATATAGCGGAATAGGCAAGAGATATCTTCAAACAGCCTTTCCAGCGACAACCGCAAAGGAAGTATATACCGTAATTTCTCATCTGTGATTTTGTATTCATTGCAACAGAGCAGATAAGCTCGGCAAGGACAATAGCAAAAACACAAAGTAAGATTGGCAGGAGCTTTTTGTACTGCTCGATAAGATATTCAATCGAATTGTCCCTATACACAGACAGCTCCGAAAGGTGGCGAGTTCCTCCCATAAGTATTTGTTCGTTACGCTCACGGATTTCCTTTGTCGGTTCGGAATTGTAATACATAAATGCCTTTGATACTCCCATATCACACGGATTTCTGAGTGCCTCATCGGCAGACGAGGAAACAAAAAGGGCGGTTTGGTCTGTTTCATCAGCAACCTGATAAAAATTCAGGATATTAAGCAATTGGCTGTCTGTACCCATGCTCACAAAAGGAGCATATGTATTCGCAGCAATAATTCCCACAATACGAATTTTTCCTATTTCCGTATCAAACACTGCATCTAACGGATATTTTGATTCCTCTGCTGTTTTTCCTCCGGTAATAACCGCCTCGATTTCCCCATTGGAATTCTTTTTTGTCGAAGCCCATCTTCCGCAAAGGAGTGGAAGATTATATTTTGAATATATATTTTCGTCAACAGAATAAACATTTGCATTCGACAGCATATCATTTTTATCAAGCTGAAGAAAAAGCTGATACGTTTTTATTACGGTCACATCACCCTTAAGCGAATTACACAATTTTTCAAATTTCATTTCGGGATCATACGATCTGCTGAGTCTTGATTGAAATACATATCCGTCCTGTGACAGAATATCCTCATACGGCTCGTATAATACAGCTCTGCTGTTGAATACAGATATTACCATATTTCCCAAAACAAGTATTGCCGCAACCTCAATTATAATCAGTATGTTGAACAAAGGCTTTTTTACTACGGAATAAAAACCGAATTTTAAATATTTCATCAACAGCCACCCCCTAAGCTTTTTTCTTCATTTCAACAATGCTTGCTTTGGTACTCGGAATTATTGTAAAGAACATAATTATCAGGGCAAGGAGTGTATAAGCTGCCAGAACGATAAAGAAAATATGCGGTTTATAAAATTCAACAAATGACGGGTAGTAATATGCGATATAGTCAAATACTAAATATTTAAATATCAACGCCCCCACAGCCGAGGTCAAAATCATGGTTATTGTGATTTCAAGCATATAAATAATATGTGTCTTAACCCTGTTGCAGCCGCAAAGACGCAAAATTGCAAGCGTTCCCAACCTTTCTGAAAGTATATAATTATAGAATTTCGCAATTGCCAGTATTATAACAAGCATCATGACTATTGCTATCACATAAATCATTTTATTAAATTGCATTTCAAGCGGATCATACGGATCAGGAGTCGATGTATCCTGAATATTTGTTCCAAACAGCGAATTAAATTTGTCAACTGCATCGTCTATTTGCTGCTTGGT
>CANPXK010000003.1 GCA_947585965.1 uncultured Clostridia bacterium | reverse complement strand
TCAAAAGGTTATGTGAGGAAGCCGCTAAGCTTGGCATACACGTTATCAATGACGGTGTGTTCAGTCATACGGGGGATGACAGCAAATACTTTAACCGTAAAAACAGATATCCCGCAAACGGTGCGTATAATTCCAAAGAATCACCCTATTTGGGATGGTATAAATTCATAGAATGGCCGAACATATATAATTCATGGTGGGGATTTGATACTCTTCCGGAGGTTGAGGAGCTTTCCACCTCATTTAACGAATATATAAACGGTGAAAACGGAATAATCAGAAAGTGGATAAAGGCAGGAAACAGCGGTTGGAGGCTTGATGTTGCTGATGAGCTTCCGGACGAATTTATACAGCATTTGCGTGAGGCTGTCAAGTCCGAAAACAAAGATGCACTTCTTTTGGGAGAGGTGTGGGAGGATGCTTCAAACAAGGAAAGCTATGGTTCGAGGAGAAAATTTCTGCATGGAAAAGAGCTTGACAGTGTTATGAACTATCCGTTCAGGGATGCAATACTCGGTTTCCTTGACTGCGGGGACGGCAGAGAGATGATGGAGATTATTCTGAATATTCTTGAAAATTATCCGCGTCCCGTTATACGCTGTCTTATGAATCTGCTCGGAACGCATGATACGGAGAGAGTTATTACACTTCTTGCCGGGGAAAGGCAGAACGGCAGAGGAAGGGAATGGCAGGCTGCAACTTCGCTGAATCCGGAGCAGCGTGAATACGGTCTTAGGAGGATGAGGCTTGCGAGTGGAATACTGTATACACTACCGGGCATTCCGTGTATATATTACGGCGATGAGGTTGGTGTTGAGGGATACAAGGATCCGTTCAACCGAAAAACCTTTCCGTGGGGAAATGAAGACAAGGGGCTGCTCGAATGGTACAGAAAGCTCGGAGAGATGCGTCTTAGCCGTTCTTGTCTTATTGACGGTGATTTGCGTGAATTCGGTTCTGCCGGCAGGACAATGGGGTATATACGTGAGGATGAAAAGGAGATGCTTCTTTGCGTATTCAATGCAGCGGATCACACAATAAATTTTCGTATGCCGGATGAATTTATCGGAGGGGAAGCTTTGCTCGGCACGCAGGTTGAGGGCAATGAAATCATAATTCCCCGTGACGGCTGTGCCTTCATTGTTTCATGCGGTGTGCCGGCGGCGTGCCGCCGCTGTCAATCCGTAATTAATTCACACGGGTGAGCAGGTGTGTGGCTCGACCGTTAATTTACCCGATGAACAACAGATGAGTATGTCATTTTTGTTTACGGAGCGGCTCGCAAGGGTCGCTCTCGACACTCTCTACTGATTAGTTGTGATAATTTGTCAATAGTGTTATTTATGTATTGACAATTCCGAAATTATGGTGTAGAATAATTGTAAATTGGTACAATTCAGAAGACGTCATAGTTATCATCTCCCTTTTAATTTAGGGAGAAACCGCTTGTTATAGTGATCTTTTACGACCCTATATACAAGAGTGATAACAGAGTCATCAATCGAGTGGGAGGCTGCTAATTTGAGTAGCCTCCCACTTGATTATATAAATAGTGTTATTTATGTATTGACAATTCCGTAATTATGGTGTAGAATAAGAGTGAAGAAAGTATCGCACAGTGAGCGGTGTTTCTATTTTATGTATTGAATAAGATTATTTCTTGCCGTTACGGTTTTTCATGACTGTATAGACAAGAGCGATAACGGAAGTTATCAATCGAGTGGGAGGCTGCTAATTTGAGTAGCCTCCCACTTGATTATATAAATTGATTTGCGGATTTTATGTATTGTAATTTGCGGTATATGGTAGTACAATATATATGAAAGGTGGGATTGTTATGAAAGATGCAACGGTAAGTGCGAGGGTAGAGCAGGATGTTAAGGTTGAGGCGGAAAAGATTTTAGCGAAGCTCGGGATACCGGTGTCGGTTCTTATCAATGCGTTGTATCGTCAGATCATATACAAGCATGGAGTGCCGTTTTCGCTTTCTGTTTATGAAGAGCCGAAGGCTCTTGATGAAATGACGAAAGATGAGTTTGACGCAATGCTTCAGGAGAGCTATGAGCAGTCTCTCAGGGGTGAAGGTGTACCACTTGAAGAATTTTTTGCGGAATTAAAGAGAGGGCTTCAGCCATGAGTAAGTATAAGTTTTTAGTACTGGCGGCGTGCCGCCGCTGTCAATCCGTAATTAATTTACACAGGTGAGCGAATGCGTGGCTCGACCGTTAATTAATTGAAACCGATTAGTTAGTTGACGGTTTGTTATATATGTATTGACAATTCCGGAATTATGGTGTAGAATAATAATAAAGAGAGTACTGCACAGTGAGCGGTTTCTCCAAGTTTATTAGTGTTAAAGAAACACCGCCAAATTTGGTCGATTGGGCGGTGTTCCTTATTTTATGTAGATAAAATTAAGAAATCATTTCTTGCCGTTACGGTCTTTCATGACCGTATAGACAAGAGTGATAACTGTTGCCAGCATGATTATACATTGGTATAATTCTGAAGACGTCATAGTTATCACCTCCCTTTTAATTCAGGGAGAAACCGCCTACCACTGTGTGCAATACTCTTGTTATATATTACCATTACTGTAACGGTTTGTCAATAGTGTTATATATGCAAAGCGTGATCAAAAGAAGGCACTTGATTAAACAAATTAATAAACGAGCAAGGATGGGGCATATATTCCTGCCCGGTTATTGTAGTTACTATCACAAATTAAGTGAATATATATATATATATATATTTGTGCATAAAAATGGCAAAATTATCTTTGCTTTTGGCAAAAAGTAATAAAAAAATAAATGTTTTTGTTACTTTTCTCTCTTGACAAAGTTAATACATTGAGTTAAAATACATACAGGAGGTATGGAGGTCGGATAGGTGTTTGTGATAGCCTTGCCTGTGCGGCAGGGGGCACGTATACGGCCGTTCATACGGGCAGCCGAGGGTCTGCAAAAAGTTACATACACCAACTTTCCGGAAAGGGAGGATTTTCTATGAACATATTAAAATTTAAAAATGTGCACACTTTCAGGTACAGGGCGCTTGCCTTTGTCCTTGGTCTTGCAGTCCTGCTTTCGGGACTGGTTTGGTATGGGGTTGCTCAGAGCAGTCGGCAGGATGCGGATGCGGTTTATCCGTCAAGGGATGTTGTTTATGTTGATACCGATTTTTATGACTATTATTATGACTGTCAGGCCGATGGAAATTCATTTACAGATGGAGACGATAAAAGGCCATATGAGTATTTTAATAGTGCTGTTTCGGAATATTCTAAAAGGACAGGTTGGGAGTATCCTTTGTATTTTGGACAGTTTTGGCTGTGGGGTGAAGAGAATAATGGTAACGCAGGGTTTTTTAATAGTACTAATGCAGCTTCACAGAAAGCTGCCAACTATACACCTTATAAAGCAGTAAACGAAACACAAGATAACGGTGCTACATTGAACAATTTTAAGTGGAGTGCGAATCTTGCGTATAGACCTCTTAAAGGTGCAGAGGACAATGATCCTAGTAACCCAAAAGCACAGTATTATACAGTTGCTCAAGGCTTGGTAAATGGTAGTACAACGGATAGTTACGGTAACCTGGTACCTACGTACAATGGTATAAAACTTCCGTACTTTGATAAGGATTTTCTGACCGATAAATATAATAAAAACGGTACGGTTAATAGTTCAAGCGGACATTCTATAGCTGCGGTTTATGAAGATAGGGAATATCCTTTTAGTGCGACAAGTGATAAAGTCGTTATAGGTGAACGTTTTAATAAGAGCAGTACTGCAACAACATTTTCCGGAGGTTTTCATTTTGATTCGTCAAAGGATTCTGTTTATGTTACAAGTTCAACTAAAAGATTAAGCAATAAAGGCAGCAATGCAGTAAAGGATAGGGATGGAAATCTTGGTTTCTTCCCGTTCAATGAGAGTTCAACCTCAATTGATAAGCTTAACTACGGAGTTGGTGTTAGGTTCAGCATTGATTTTGATGTAAATCCGAACGGTACTGTAGATGGAGAGGAATATGATTCGAGTAAGAATGGAACAAGTGAAGACAACAGGGCATACTTTACATTCCGTGGCGACGATGACGTGTGGGTATATTTAGATGGTCAGTTGCTTTTGGATATGGGTGGAGCTCATAAGAGCGCAGAAGGATATATAGACTTTGCGAATAAAAAAGTCGGTGTTCTCTATGCGAAGCAGGCCTCTAACAACCCAAATACCATACAGGGTAATGATTTGACTGCACTTGGAATCAGTACGGTTACGAAGAATTTTAGTGAAGTTTTGAATTATGGCGGTAAGAGTGAGGAGGAGTTTTTTTCAACAGGTACGGAACATACATTGACGATGTTCTATATGGAAAGAGGTATGATTAACTCAAACCTCTTCGTACAGTTCAATCTTCCTACTAACCCTCATGAAGATATGCTCACCATAACTGACAAAGTTAGCGTGAAAGATGTTAATGCCGGTCTTCAAAGTCGGACATTGGCAATAGCTGATAGTGATGCAACGAAATATACTATTTCAAACAAGGGAACCCTCGCCGCAGATGTAAGTGATACCGGTTTAAAGTATCCTACTTACGATTATGTAAGACGTAAGAATACCGAGTATATGGCTCAATATGCTTTGTTGTCGGGTAAAGATTCAACAACAATGGTGGATAAGGACAATATTTACCTGCAAGTTGTTAGTCCACTTTCAGGCTGGATAAAGGATCAAGGAGCAAAAGTTTATGCGTGGGTTTGGGGAGGAACTGGTGGTAACAGGTTAGTTGAATGTGTGGAGATAAGTACTAATTTGTGGAGGATTCCTCGTACTGATGGCTTTACTGGTTTTAAAATAGTTCGTCTTAGTGGAACGCCTACTTCACTGAGTGATTTCCCAGATGATCTTGTGTGGAATGAAAGTAGCAATGCCAGTGGTAATGTTACTACTATGCTGAGTAGAGATCAAAATACATGGAGCTTAAGTGGTATGGGTTCTCATACAAGTAATAGTGGTGTACCTACTCCTTTGGCGGCCAGTGCTTCGCACAGAATAGAAGTTAAAAATACGCAAGACAAAAAATTTACTCCTTCTGGAGAGGGATATAATCCTGTAGCTTTGACAAACTATGAGCTTATCGACCCGAAAGCACAGATAAAGAGCGGAAGTTCATGGAGAGGTTTTGGTACATCAAGTATAGCAAATCAGACTGATTCGGGCGGAACTATAAGTATGATGTATGGACAGTCTGCTGTATTTACAGGTCAGTTCAAGCCAAGCAGTACAATGCAAATAGTGCAGGATAATAAGCTGTACAATCCGAATCCACGTATTACAGCTTCGCAGACTTTAAATAATAGTGATATTGTCAAGTTTGAAAATCAAAATGGTGATAGAACGATATCAAATTATTATAATGTGTCAGAACCCACGCTCTTGTATAAAAATGTTCCCGCACCTGATAACGAGGGAGCTGCAACGCGAACAGCAGATTCAAGCGGTAACACAAGTGGTACTGATGAATTTACATTCGCTAATCAAAAGAATACAACCGACAAAGTCAATATAGAAGCAATCTACACAAGAGAAGTAAAGACCGGCAGCATATCCATAACGAAGGCACTGAAAAATGCCGGTGAAACATCAAGTAATGTATTTACAATGAAGGTTGAAATGAGCAGCCTGTTTGGTACGACTAACAGCAGTTTGAGTACGGTTCGCGATTACAGCAATATATCTATAGAGGGTTCTTCACTTGACGAAACAAGTCTTAATTCGAATGGAGAGTTCAAGATCAAAGCCGGAGAAACAGTAACAATTAACGGCATACCCGTAGAAACTGTAGTTAAGATTAGCGAGATAAATCCCGGAGATTATTTTGACTTGACAAAAGTTGCAATAGAGGGCGACACTACTACCGGAATAACAGTAAATGAAAACCGTGAAGTAACCGTTACCAACGAAAGAAAAACAGGTAAACTTGTGCTCAATAAAGAGCTTGCAGTAGGTACGGATGCAGAATATAGCGATACGGCGTTTGACTTTACGGTAACTCTGGATGGCAGCAGTGAAAAGATAAATTTAAGTAAGTATTCGTTGTTAGCAGGTGGAGTAGCTCCCAGCGAAATCAAATATAGTACTAAGAGTACTGAAAACGACACAGCAACGTTCACCGTACAGGTCAGCAAAGATATTCCCGTAACGATAAGCGGAATACCGTATGGTGTAAGTTATACCGTAACAGAAACTGTGCCCACAGGTTGGACGCAAGAGAGTATAACCGGTGGTACCGGTACTATCAACCAAGATGAGCAAACGGTAACAATAACCAATAAAAAGGAAGAAATCAAAACCGGCACGATGTCATTCACAAAAGCACTTGGCGATACTGCTAAAGGCTATGAAGACAAAGAATTTACATTGGCAATCCGTTTCGGTGGAAATTTCAAAAACGTAGTGGAAACTAAAAATACAATTGACATGGCGGATTATGAGGATAATCTGAAATACTACTACAGTGATGAGGTTGCTGAAAATGCAAAAAACGTTGAGCTTACTAAGGTGGAAGATACAACAATTTATGAAGCCACTTTTACAATAAAGAGTGGTCGAACGCTTTACATTACGGGCATTCCTGACCAAGTTTGGTGGTGCTTCAAAGAAGTGTTACCTGATAATACCAATTTGACATCGGTAAGTGAGGAAGGGTTAGGGACATATACTTCTTCCTGGTCACAGTCATACACTTATACTTCGTCGGGTAGGGTATTTACTAAGTATCCTGAAGATATGAGGAAATTTGAAGTTAGTAAGGACAATGACATAACCATAACGAATAACCAGGCAGTAGGAAGTCTTAAGATATCCAAAGTTTTGCAGGATGCGAACGGTAAAGCTGTTACCGATGCTACAGCGAGAAGTACTGAGTTCACAGCAGAAGTGGAGTTGCAGCTGCCCGCGGGATTCGACGCAACAAGGCAACATTTCGACGTTACTGAAAAAGGCACAACTCAAAAGGGTATCGTGGCGTACAAAAAGTATGCTTCCGGTCAGACGCAGGGTGAGGATGATCCGCAGATAGCCGTTTTGTATATACATTTCTCGTATAATCAGCCGTGTACGATTGCAAATATTCCGCTTGGCACGAAGTGGAGAATTACGGAGACGAATATTCCGAGCGGTTGGAAGTATTCAAAAACAGAGTATCTGTCAACAGAGCAATATAATTCGTTTGACACCGGCATATCCCCCATCATAAACATAGAAGGACCGGCTGATCCTAATAAGTTGGAAAAATGGTTTCCAACTCCGGATGGTACGGGTACGCTTTACAAACTCACCTACAATGAGGATAGTGATAATGACAAATATACGACTGCAAGAGAGATAAAAATCACCAACGTACCGGAGGCATTCCTCACAATCGAAAAATACATTGATGAGCTGTACTATGGTGAAGAAGACAACCCGCACGGTTTTGCCAAGGGCAGTCAAGGTATAATGAGCGGAATTAACGATAAAGACCCGTTCGGATATCTGAAATATACAAGTGCCGAGCAGGATTTTGTATTCAAGATTGAAGCAAGTAAAGCCGGAGCAACTAAAACTTCATATGTTGTGTTAAAATTCGGTGCGGATTCTAAAATAACGCGAACATACGGACCCGGTCAAGAAAGAGATCCTGTTGCCAAAAGTGGTTCCTTTAATTATAAGGAATCTACCACCGTTAAGGTTGAGCCGGGATGGACGTATAAGGTAACCGAGCTTAGAGATGAGGATGGTCTTGCTTGGAGATATGAGTACAGCAACCATGGTTTAACGGCTCCTAATGGAGAAGTCGCTATATTCGTTGCCAAAGACTCAGGTGAACCGTCTTGTTCTATCACGATTACTGCTAATCAAAGCAATGGCATACCATCAGTAAGGTTCTTTAATGTGCGTAGTGATAAGAGCCAAAAAGTCGAAAGCGATATGTCCTCGGTTAAGAACACTGTAAAAGTTAAGTCTTCTCAAGCACAGAGTGAATAATAAGTCTGAAAGGGGGAAAGTCGAACATTGAAGGCACTGAAGATTTTGGAAACCGTAATGACGGTACTATTAGCGGCGGCGGTCATTCTCGTTGCGGGAATCTACTATATACCTAAAATGTTCGGCTATGATCCTAAAGCGGTTGTGAGCGGAAGCATGGTGCTTGCCGGGGTAAGCGACAGCGATCGGCAGTACTATAAGGAAGAATACGGGATAGAGCAGCTTCACGGCTATGATGTCGGATGTCTTGTGTATGTACATCCCATAGATTTTGCCGATATAAAAAACGGCGATTCGATAACATACAAGCTTGACAGCGACTTTGTTGTCACACATATGGTCATCGGCAGCGACCCCAAAACCCGCACCCTTACAACACACGGCATAGCCAACGCCATAGGGTTGAACGAAAACGGAATACCCTATGCAAATGTCTTAGGCAAAGCATCGGATTTTTCAATACCTTTTGCCGGATATGTGCTCGATTGGGCAAGTTCGGCTGCGGCAAAGATATTGTTAATCACATACATTGCTGTCTACATCATCCTTATGGTGGCGAATAACCTTATTGATAAAAAGGCCGGCAAAGATGATGACGTAAACGGCGAGAGCAAAGAAACTAAATCCGAATAGAGGTGAAAGCATTGAATATCAGGGAAAAATTCAAGACCAGACAGGCGAAAAAAAAGCTGAAATATTCGCTTGCGGCGATCGGGCTGTCCGCAGTAGCTGTTTTGACGGTTGCCGTATCATCGGCTTTCATGACAGCCCGGACGGACGTAAAGAACAATGAGTTCAAGGGATACACAGTGACGGATACGCAGATTGTAGAGCCTGACGGCACAGGCAGTTTTACTCCCGAGGGAAGCACCTACGAGGAGTCTCATGATGTGGTTCCGGGCGACCCCCAGACAAGCTGGAGTCGTACTATCAAGGGTAAGGACGTGCGTGTTCAGAATCCCGGAAGCACAGGAAAAAAGGCAGTGTATGTACGTGTCCTGCCCGTATTCACAGGTGCGACAGGCAAGTCAGGTGCAACGACCTATGAGGAACTTACTACAGCCTATATAGATACCACCGCCCTTACCGGTACAATTGGTGATGATTGGTTCTATAATGAAAAGGACGGCTATTTCTACTTCAGATATGCTCTCAAACCCGGCTATATGACAACGCAGTTGTTCAAAAACGGGGATATACCGTTCAAGGGCGTAGAAAATTCTTCGGGGAAGGATATGGAAATCCACCTCACCTTTATAACCGATACGGTTCAGGCTCAGGCTAACGGAAGCGATGCGCTGACAACCGATTCTATCAAAACAGCATGGGGAAGTGTACCGGACGGTATAGTAACGGACGAAACGGCAACAAACAACCGCTATACCGGTGATAATGCGATACCGAAAATACCGGATTAACCCCACACAAATAACTTAGGTCTGAGCAGTCCACCCCCCGGACTGTTAGCAAAATAAAAAATCCAAATTTAATTTTAGGAGGAAAACACTATGGAAAAAACTACTAAAAAAAGAGTAAAACACGCCATACTCGGTGTTACTTCCGTAGCACTCGTTGCAGGAGTTACTTCTGCTATTACAATGGCAGTACTTAGCGATGTTAAAACAAAGGTTAATACCTTCGTGGGTGACCCGGCACTCAGTCTTCAGTTGTATGAGCCGAAGTGGGATGGTATCGACGAGAATGGCACCGATGGTCAGCCGGATCCGGGAACTCCGAGTAACCCCGATGATCCTGATCTTGGTCAGAATAAGGCTATGACGTATAAACCGAACGTAGCGATCCCTAAGGATCCTTATTTGATTAATACGTCAGGCAGTGATGAGTATGTTGCTATACGTGTAACATATCAAGTACATTGTGACAATGGTTTTTGGCACACAGTAAGTCCGGCAGAATTTAAGCAATATTTTGCTAAGACACAGACAACGGGTGGAGCAGATTATAACACAGCTGCTTGGCTGCTTGATGATACAAATAATGATGATTGTGAGTATTACTATTATATGAATGGTGGAGCGTTTACGAAGCTTTTAAAATATACCAACGAAGATACCGTTGACGAAACGCCTGCCCTTTTTGATAATGTGCTTCCGCTCGACGATTTAAAAATGTATACAGCAGAGTCAACCGGTGACTGGTTGATGTTTAACTTTACAAATGAAAGCCAACAAGCAACCCCCCATTATCAGCCGTTTAAGAACAACTCTGGTGTAGACAGGTCAAATACAACTCTTAAAGATGCAGTGACAGATCAAGAGATAAGGATTGTTGTTGGTAATACACATGGTCTTCCGAACTTCCAGATTCTTGTTGAGGGTGCAGCTATTCAGACCGACAATTTAGATGCAACTAATGACGCTGAAACAATAAAGGGACAACTTAGGTCAACTTTCCCCGCGTTAGAGTCGCATGCACATCAATAACTGACTTTATTTTAATTTTATGATTGGAGGATAACAAAATGAAAAACAAAAAACTATTAAAAGTTGCGACTTCAGTTGCAGCGTTAGGATTGGTTGCAGCTGTTTCATTTGGTGCTACTATGGCTTACCTTACAGCTGTAAGTCCCAAAAAGACGAATACGTTTACGTCTAACGGTATTTCAATAACCTTGGATGAACCCGATTACAGAAAAGATGAAACTCCGCCGTATTCCCCCGGTGACTCTTTTGACAAAGACCCTGAGATTAAAGCAGGTCAGAATAGTGAGGCAACGTATGTTGCTATGACATTGCAGTATTTCAGAAAAGCTGATGCTGACGACTATGAACAAGGTAAGTTGAAATCAGGTCTGACATCTAAGAAGCTTGGTTCTGAAGATTGGATTGTTCTGACACAAACTGACTTTTTCAAAATAGCTGAACTTAATGGTATTAGTGACGAGGTGGGTACAATTGGCAACGTTGTTCCTATCACTGATCATGCAGAAAGTGACATGAATAAGGATGTTAAACCTACTAATACTAACTGGATTTATGGTGGACCCGTAGGCTCGAATAGTACGTATGTTTACTACTATGGTAAAAGTGCAGCTCAAGGTGCTTCTGCAAGTGTTAATTTTATTAAAATTGATACCACTGCCGGAACAACATCAGATCCGGATGATGTAGTAGCTACTAACCCGTTGTTTACAAAAGTAACCTTTAAGACTACTCCAAACTATGTTGGTAAAAAGGCTCCGGATGTAAAAATTGTTGCAACAGGTTACGCTGTAAGAGCCGGTTCGTATGAAAGTGGAGCAGTTGCAAATATCAAGACTGATCTTCAAACTTTGATAACCGGTAATTCCGGAAATGTGTCCCTGCAAAATGCATAAGACTATACAGTTTGATATAGCTTTTGATTTTTTGAGGTGATGACCAATGAAAACGAAAAAAATAATACTTACCGGCACTGCCATAGCAAGTGTTTTGGCACTGTCAGTCGGCATCACCTGGGCGGCATTCTCTGCTAAAACTACCACCTTGAATGTTGTGACAATGGGTAATGTGCATATCGACTTGATAGACGAATATGAACGACCCGCGGGTGGTGTCGGACCCGGAGATAAGATCGCTAAAATTGTATCGGCAAGAAATACGGGCAAAAACACTGAGTATGTCAGAATTTCTGTTGACAAGGCGTGGTGGGATCCGAAAACGGACAAGGAGCTTGACAAGCAGCAATATAACCCCGATTACATTATTCTTAACACCAATGATGAAGATTGGGTGCTTGGAACGGGCGGATATTATTACTACCAAAAACCTCTCCTCCCCGGCGATAGAGCTGAAAAAAATCTTATGGATTCATTTGAACTGCCGGCTGATTGGGATATGGAAGGCTACACAAACCTCGAAGGTCACATAACCGTACAGGCTGAAGCCATACAGTACGATAACTTCTACCCCGAAAGAAATACCGAGGATAAGATTATCGGCTGGAACGGTCAGACCGTGCAGGAGGCTCTCCCGGAGGTAACATACACCTTTGTAAACTCAACAGACGAAAGCAACGTTACTTTCCAGTATGGAACTCACGAGTTTGTCGTACTTCCGGACAACACGGATCTTTTCGGTAACTTCAAGGGTGTAATGCCCGGCGACAGCAGAGAGCAGAAGGTCGTTATCAAAAACGAAAACGAAGACAAGGTTAAAATCTGGGTATATGCTCTGCCTGCTGATATAGGCCACTTCACGGATGTAGAGGACAAGACTGCACAGGAACAGAAGGTTCAGTCCGATGATCTTATAAGCAAGCTTGAACTGACGGTTACAAAGGATTCCGGTGTTAAAACGGAAAGTAACGAGCTTTATAGCGGTAAGCTTGTTAGTCAGTACGACCCCGATCCGATCAACCCGGTCAACGCAAAATATCTCGGCGAATATTCAAAGGGTGATACGTCAACACTCACTCTTACACTGAAGGTTCCTGAGGAGCTTGACAATGCCTATGATGATGCAATAGCAAAGATCCAGTGGGTATTTGTTGCTTCAAATGATGAAGAGTCGAGCGAACCGAGTGAGCCGAGTGAGCCGGAGTCAAGCGAACCTGAGGAATCAAGTCAGCCTGAGGAGTCAAGCCAACCTGAGGAATCAAGTCAGCCTGAGGAGTCAAGCCAACCTGAGGAGTCAAGCCAACCTGAGGAATCCAGTGAGGAACCGAGTATCCCCGATGAGCCAAGCCAGCCCGAATCGAGTTCTCCGGGAACAGCAGGTTCGGTGGATACAAGTGACCCGAACGGCTCCGGAGGAAATCATACACCCCCTGCTCCGGATCAACCGATTGCTCCGCCGGTACAAACAGGTCAGGATGCAAATGAATATATCGTACCAATAATAATTGTTCTTGTTTCTCTTGTTACTGTAATAGTATTGCTGCTCACAACTCGCAAGAAAAAGAGAGACGATGACAACAAATAAATTTTAAGGAAAACGACGGTCTTGTGCCGTCGTTTTCTTTATTTACGCCAATAAAGACTTGAAATTTTAACAATTTTATACTATAATAGACAGTGTGAAATTGTATTTTCTACAAAATAAGGAGGAATAAGGAATGAGCATGGAAGCTAAAATCACAGAGCTTGAAACGGCTCGTGTAAATACCGCTTCGTCTTCTGCCTATACGGTCTTGACAAAACTCTTTGATGAGGGAGCTTTTACCGAAATTGATGCCTTCGCTAAATCAACCGCAGGCTATGCCGAGGTTGTTGCGGGCAGAGGTAATGTCGAGGGTATAGGCGTATTTGCTTTTGCACAGAATACAGACCGCTCCGGCGGCGCAATGTCAAAAGCTCAGGCGGCTAAAATAAAAAAAGTATATGATCTTGCACTGAAAACGGGTTCTCCCGTTATCGCCCTCTATGACTCAATAGGCGGCAGAATTGATGAGGGAAACGACCTCCTCTCCGCATACGGCGATATTCTGAAATATTCGTCAAATCTCTCCGGAGTTGTGCCTCAGATTTCCGTTGTGCTCGGCAAATGCTACGGTACACAGGCACTAATCGCCGTAAACAGTGATATAGTGATCCTCTCGGAAAAGGCAGAGCTTACCCTTAACACGGACGGCTCGGGAGCTGATACAAAAACTAACTCCAAACACGGTATAGCCCACCTCACTGCAAAGGATACCGCCGAGGCAATTCAAGAGGCAAGAAAGCTGATTTCTCTCCTCCCCTCAAATAACCTTGAATATGCGGGAACACCGGAATTTGACGAACCGATACCTTCTGATGATGTGCTATTATCTATAGCAGATGGAGGCAGCATAATAGAGCTTCAGCCGGAATACGGCAGCTCAGTAAAAACAGCCCTCGCAACAATAGAGGGATCAACTGTAGGTATAATAAAATCCGAAGCACCCGAAATTGATTCCAAGGGCGCATCAAAGGCGGCACGCTTTGTACGCTTCTGCGATGCATTCGGTTTAACAATAATAACACTTGTGGATGCGGAAAAATTTTCCTGCATAAAATCGGCAGCTAAGCTTTCCTCCGCATATTCAGAAGCAACCGCCCCAAAGATAGCGGTAATAACAGGCAATGCATACGGTGCAGTATACATCGCCCTTGCCGGAACAGGAGCCGCAGCCGATATAACCTATGCATGGGTAGGGGCTTCCGTATCTGCCCTCCCTCCCGAAGCAGCAGCAGTAATAGCACTCGGTGATGATTTCGGCGGAAAACTCAAAGGCACTTCCGATCCCCAGACCGAGCGTGCAAAAATTACTGCTCAATACAAGGAAGATAACCTCACGGCTATGAAAGCAGCCGAGGACGGTTATATAGACGAGATAATACTTCCCGAGGAAACAAGAACTAAACTCACCTCAGCTATAGATATGCTTTCTGATAAGAGGTCTTCGACCCTGCCTAAAAAGCACAATAATCTGTATATTTAATCTGAAAGGAATAATTGCTATGAAGAATTTAAAAATTACGGTAAACGGAGTATCATATGATGTACAGGTAGAAGAGGTTGACGGAGCATCTCCGACAACTGCAACAGTACCGGCTCCCGCAGCAGCACCAAAGGCAGCACCTAAAAAGGCAGCATCACCGGCAAAGGGTGAGCCTGTGACCTCGCCTATGCCCGGAACGATCCTCAATGTGTCTGTAAAAGAGGGACAGACCGTAAAGAAAGGTGATGTGCTTGTAGTGCTTGAGGCAATGAAGATGGAAAACGAGATAAAAGCAGCAAAGGACGGCACAATACTTTCTGTAGCAGTCAGCAAGGGTGAATCAGTAGATACAGGAGCTACTCTTGTAACTATCGGATAAACCTCAGATAATGGAAAGGGGAAGGTTATAATGCCTAAAAAGATACAAATCACGGAAACCGTACTCCGTGATGCTCACCAGTCACTGATAGCAACCCGTATGCCGATCGGCGATATGCTCCCGATACTTGACAAGCTTGACAAGGTTGGCTTTTATTCACTTGAATGTTGGGGCGGAGCTACATTCGATTCATGTATACGTTTTCTTGATGAAGATCCGTGGGACAGACTGCGAACGATTCGTAAAAACTGCCCGAATACAAAGCTGCAAATGCTTTTCAGAGGACAGAATATGCTCGGTTACCGTCACTATGCTGATGATGTACTTGAATATTTCGTGCAGCGTTCAATAGCAAATGGTATTGATATAATAAGAATATTTGATGCACTCAACGATATTAAGAATTTACAGACAGCAATAAAAGTTGCAAAGGCTGCGAAGAAAGAAAATCCGAATGTAGAAGCACAGGTTGCGATAAGCTATACAACAGGTCCGGTTTTCACAACGGAGTATTATGTTGATTATGCCAAAAGGATACAAGAAGCAGGCGCAGATTCAATCTGTATAAAGGATATGGCTGCACTGCTCACACCGTACTATACCGCCGAGCTTGTATCAGCAATCAAGAAAGCCGTAGATATTCCCGTTCAGCTTCACACGCATTATACATCGGGACTTGCCTCGATGTGTCTGCTTAAGGGTATTGAGGCAGGCGCAGACAGGATAGATACAGCAATGTCGCCGCTTGCAAACGGTACATCACACGCACCCACAGAATCAATGGTAGCCGCTCTGCAAGGCACTGAATACGACACGGGACTGGATCTTGTGCTTCTTTCGGAAATAAGAGATTATTTCATGGATCTCCGTGCAAAATATATCAAGAGCGGACTTCTTGACCCGAAAATGCTTGCAACGGACGCAAAGGCTCTCATATATCAAGTACCCGGCGGAATGTTGTCGAATCTTCTCAGTCAGCTAAAGCAGGCAGGAAAAGAGGATCAGCTTACGCAGGTGCTTGAAGAAGTACCGAAAGTCCGTAAGGATGCCGGATATCCGCCGCTTGTAACACCCACCTCACAGATAGTAGGAACACAGGCGGTATTTAATGTAATACTCGGCGAGCGCTACAAGATGTGCAGTGACCAGTTCAAGGATCTTGTTGCAGGAAAATACGGTACAACACCCATTCCGATAGACAAGGAATTTCAGAAGAAGATTATAGGTGATACAAAGCCTGTTGACTGTCGCCCGGCTGATTTACTCGAACCCGAGCTTGAAAAGCTCCGTGAGAAGATTCCGGAGTGGATAGAGCAGGAGGAAGACGTCCTTACCTATGCTCAGTTCCCGGATGTGGCTCCGAAGTTCTTTAAGAAGAGAAGGGATAAAAAGCTCGGTATCAATGAGTCAGCGGACATAAAAAATAAGATACATCCTGTTTAATCAGCCCTTAATTTTACAAGGAAAAAATAATGCTGTCGGGTAAGTTTCATAAGACTTATCCGACAGCATTTTTTTAATCAGGCGACCTGTTCCGCCTCAAATTCCTTATTTTTGATGGTATCACTCCTTACAAATATTAGCCTGAATACTTTTCGTACAAGAGGCTGTATAAAAAGCAGCTGTGAGAAGAAAGCGAACGGCAGGTTGTAGCATACAAGCTTAAACCAATTACCAAGAAGAATAAGAAGATTAAAGCCTTCATAATATGGGTAATAGAGAAAAGCTGCAAGAAAGCTCATTGCGGGACACATAATAGCAACAGTTGCCGAGATTATAACGGTTTCAAATATCATAGGATTTGTTTTTTGCGGATCGAAATGTTTTAATGCAATTTTAAAAGAAAGCGGACTTCCCAACACATTTTCAAGAGTATAGGCAAGAACAAATTCAACAATTACAACGAGCCATATTGGTGCATAATTACCGAGCATATATATACCGCCTTGCTTATTAACAGCATCAATAACGCTGTTCGTACCGTTTATCTCCATAAGTACATTACCGTTGACGAAGCACAGGCTGTATAAAATGTAGGCGTGTACAGTTATCAAAACTGTAATGAATGCGAATACCATTCGCTGAAACTGATTTTTCGGCATAATAAAATCTCTCCTTTTGCGCAAAAAAACACACGTATTCCGGGGTAAATCCGACAGAAATTCATGTTCCGTAATCAGATTTACATACCCAAAGGTAATACGTGTGTCATCATGCATTGTTTATTTTTACTTAAATATAATACCATATTTAGGTTAATACGTCAAGAAGGTAAAAATAATTTCATTTATTTTGCATATTTTAACGATAAATAATAAAAGTATTATTATAATTTTGCCTATTAAAAAATTAAGCTGCCATATATGAATACGACAGCTTAATTTAAAGTGTATAATTAATTATACAATGTCCTGGTTAAACGTAACAGGAATATTTTCTTCAATTTCCACATCCCTGTATCTCGGCATACCCGTTCCTGCCGGAACAAGCTTACCGATAAGAACATTTTCCTTAAGTCCCATAAGCGGATCAACCTTACCTTTGATGGCAGCATCGGTAAGAACTCTTGTGGTTTCCTGGAATGATGCTGCGGAAAGGAACGAATCAGTTGCAAGGGATGCCTTGGTGATACCGAGAAGAGTGGGGGAGAAGGTTGCAAGCGTAAGACCTTCCTCACCGTTTGCAATTCTCTTTTCAATCTCCTCATTTGCCGCATAGAATGTACCCTTGTCAACAAGTGAGCCGGGAAGCAGATCGGTTGAGCCTGCATCTTCTATACGCACCTTTTTCATCATCTGACGTACAATAACCTCAATGTGTTTATCATTGATATCAACACCCTGCAGACGATAAGCACTCTGTACTTCCTCGATGAGGTAATCCTGAACGGCAGCCGCACCCTTGATATTGAGTATCTCATGGGGATCCACCGAACCCTCCGTAAGGAGATCTCCGGCTTCAACCATCTGACCGTTTTTGATTTTTGTACGTGCACCAAAGGGAATAAGATATGTCCTGCTAAGGGGCTCGTCATTTTCCGTAAGATCAGTGCTTGTAATAACGGCATTTCTGTCCTCAAGTCTTACCTGACCGCTTATTTCGGTAATTATAGCTATATGCTTGGGCTTCCTTGCCTCGAAAAGTTCTTCAACACGGGGAAGACCCTGTGTAATATCCTCGCCGCCCGCAACACCGCCGGTGTGGAAGGTACGCATGGTAAGCTGTGTACCGGGCTCTCCTATGGACTGAGCAGCGATAATTCCTACAGCCTCACCTATTGTAACAGGCATACCGTTTGCAAGGTTTGAACCATAGCATTTTCTGCATACACCGTGTTTAGCACGACAATCAAGAATAGAACGCAGCTTAACGCTTGTTGCGCCCGAATTAACGATAAGGTCTGCGTCATGGTCATCCATAATTTTGTCTGAGGATACAAGCACTTCGCCCGTCTGCGGATCGCAGTAATCCTCACAAAGGTATCTGCCCTGAAGTCTTTCGTGCATAGATTCAATAATGGAATCGCTGTCATTGGAATGAATAACCTTAACGGAAACAGTCCTCAGATCCTTCAGGATCTGTATATCTTTTTCGGTAAGGAGTTTTCTTGCAGGAATAAGAATATTTCCGTCGGCATCGCAGAGGTTGTCGATAAGTCTTCTGCCCTTGAGGGATTCATCGAATGATGTATAGGTTTTTATTATAGCCTCTTCCGTACCATCGACCCGAGTTTTGATATTAACCGAGGTAATACCTGCTCTTATAATGTTATCCGCATCGGTTTCGGTAATGACACAATTTTTACCCGCAATTATATCCCCTGTTGTCAAATCCACAATATCCTCTGCCGGGAGCTGACCGACAATGCAGCTTCTCATTGAACGGAATTCCTCAAACGGACGAATTCTTATATCGGTAATATTGGCTGCGAGTATAGCGTCTACATCAGCTTTTGTCATTATTCTCGTTGTGGGTATCAGCAACGTACCCAAATCGGGATCATAGAA
This sequence comes from uncultured Clostridia bacterium, assembly GCA_947585965.1. Taxonomy (GTDB): domain Bacteria; phylum Bacillota; class Clostridia; order Oscillospirales; family Acutalibacteraceae; genus UBA1213. The sequence goes on along the minus strand of CANPXK010000003.1, from coordinate 48,775 downwards.
GTTTTCAAACAGGTGGTTTCCTACGAGATTTTCATAGTTGACACTTACTTCCTCGCCTGTGTCCGCACTTGCCTGACGTATATCGTATACAACGATACCTTCCTTTGTTCCGCAGTCCTCTTCACGGATAATTACATCCTGAGATACATCAACAAGTCTTCTTGTGAGGTAACCGGAGTCGGCGGTACGAAGAGCAGTATCCGCAAGACCCTTACGTGCGCCACGGGAGGATATAAAGTATTCGAGAATGTTAAGACCCTCACGATAATTTGCACGGATAGGAATTTCAATCGTTTTACCTGAAGTATTGGCAATAAGTCCGCGCATACCGGCGAGCTGTCTGATCTGGCTCATTGAACCGCGGGCACCTGAATCCGCCATCATATAAATCGGATTATATCTGTCAAGATTCTTTTTAAGTGCATCGGTTACATCATTTGTAGCATTTTCCCATATCGTAATAACTTTTGCATAGCGTTCCTGATCCGACATCAATCCGTGCTTAAACATCTTCGTTACCTTATCAATTTCCTGTTCTGCCGACGCAATTATTTCCTTTTTCTTCGGAGGAATTGTAGCATCACATACGGCAACAGTTATGGCACCCTTTGTTGAATATTTATAGCCCTGTGCCTTAACCTCATCAAGCACCTGAGATGTAATTTGTGTACCATGCTTTTTAATACACTTGTCAATGATTTTGCCAAGCTGTTTTTTACCTACAAGGAAGTCGATTTCATAATTAAGGAAGTTTTCCTCTTTGGTTCTGTCCACATAACCGAGATCCTGAGGAATAGGTCTGTTAAATATAATTCTTCCGACCGTTGTATCAATAAGTTTGGATATTTTCTTTCCGTTGAATATTCCCTCACGGCGAACCTTAACCTTTGCATGGAGTGCGATAACGCCTGTCTGATATGCCATGATAACCTCGTTAGTATCACGGAATATCTTGCCTTCGCCCATTTCCCCATCCTTATCAAGTGTAAGATAATATGAACCGAGTACCATGTCCTGTGTGGGAACGGTTACAGGCTTACCGTCTGAAGGCTTGAGCAGGTTATTTGCCGCAAGCATAAGGAATCTTGCTTCCGCCTGTGCTTCTGCCGAGAGAGGAACATGAACAGCCATCTGGTCACCGTCAAAGTCCGCATTAAATGCCGTGCAGGCGAGGGGGTGGAGTTTAAGTGCCTTACCCTCGACAAGAACCGGCTCAAATGCCTGAATACCGAGTCTGTGAAGTGTGGGCGCACGGTTAAGCATTACGGGATGTCCCTTGATTACTCTTTCGAGTGCATCCCATACCTCGGGCTGTGCTCTTTCTACAGCTTTTCTTGCTGCCTTTATGTTTGCTACGGTATTGCTTTCAACAAGTATCTTCATAACAAACGGCTTGAAAAGTTCAAGGGCCATTTCCTTGGGCAGACCGCACTGGTACATCTTAAGCTCCGGACCTACAACGATAACCGAACGTCCGGAGTAGTCAACACGTTTGCCGAGAAGATTCTGGCGGAAACGTCCCTGTTTACCCTTAAGCATATCGGAAAGAGATTTAAGAGAACGGTTGCTCGGACCTGTTACGGGTTTACCGCGTCTGCCGTTGTCGATTATAGCATCAACAGCCTCCTGAAGCATACGCTTTTCGTTTCTTATAATCATTTTCGGAGCATGAAGCTCATTAAGTCTTTTAAGACGATTATTTCTGTTTATAACTCTGCGATAAAGGTCGTTAAGGTCGGAGGTTGCAAAACGTCCGCCGTCAAGCTGTACCATGGGACGAATATCAGGTGGTATAACGGGGAGTACGTTAAGTATCATCCATTCGGGTCTGTTACCCGAAAGACGGAAGGACTCAACAACCTCAAGTCTTTTGAGAAGCTTTATTTTTTTCTGACCTGTAGCATTTTCAAGCTCTGTCTTAAGCTTTTTGGACTGCTCCTCAAGGTTGATTTCAGCAAGAAGCTTTTGCACAGCTTCTGCACCCATCAGGGCTTCAAAATCATTTCCGTATTTCTTTTCAAATTCTCTGTATTCGGTTTCCGTGAGTATCTGTTGTTTTTTTATCTCACGTTCTGCAAGAGAATCAGGTTTTACGTAGGTTACTATATATTTGGCAAAATAAAGAACCTGTTCAAGATTTCTCGGAGTAATATCGTCAAGCATGAGAGCCATTCTTGACGGTATACCCTTGAAATACCATATATGGGATACAGGGGCGGCAAGTTCAATATGCCCCATACGCTCACGTCTTACCTTGGATTTTGTTATCTCTACATGACATTTTTCGCATATTCTGCCCTTGTAGTGTATTTTTTTGTATTTACCGCAGTGACATTCCCAGTCCTTTGTGGGACCGAATATTGCCTCGCAGAAAAGTCCGTCCTTTTCAGGTTTAAGTGTGCGGTAGTTTATTGTTTCGGGTTTTGTTACTTCGCCGTAGGACCAGCCCTTTATTACGATTTCTTCTTCCTCACCCTGTTCATTGATAATCTTTTTTACAGTTTTATCACGCATCATTTCGGGAGAAGCAAGTCCTATTTTTATTGAACTGAATTCATTAAATTCCATGCGTCAGCGATTCCCCTTTCAATTAAAAATTATCCTCATCATCGTTTCCGTCAATATCGGCAAAATCATCACTGTCAAAGCCGAATCCGTCATCGTCAAATTCGTCCTTTTCTATGATCTCATCCTCGCCGTTCTCGTCCTTATACTGGTAGCCTTCAAGTTCTGCATCGCTGTCAGTCATTACGTTCTTTTCTTCAAGTATGCTGTTGTCTGCCGGTGCATCATCATCGAGATCTACAGAAAGGTCTATTTCATTATTATCTCTGTCAAATACCTTAATATCAAGCGCAAGTGACTGGAATTCCTTGATAAGTACCTTAAAGGATTCCGGAATACCCGGTTTGGGTATATTCTGTCCCTTGACGATAGCCTCATAGGTCTTGACACGTCCCACAACATCGTCCGATTTTACAGTGAGGATTTCCTGAAGTGTATAGGCTGCACCGTATGCCTCAAGAGCCCATACCTCCATTTCACCGAAACGCTGTCCGCCGAACTGTGCCTTACCGCCGAGAGGCTGCTGTGTAATAAGCGAATACGGACCTGTCGAACGGGCATGGATCTTATCGTCAACAAGATGGTGAAGCTTAAGGTAATACATATATCCTACTGTTACGGGATTGTCAAAATATTCGCCCGTTCTGCCGTCCTTAAGCCGTATCTTACCATCCTCGCTTATGCCGGCATCCCTGAAGCATTGGAATATATCTTCCTCATGTGCACCGTCAAATACAGGTGTCATTATTTTCCATCCAAGTGCCTTTGCCGCATATCCGAGGTGTACCTCAAGCACCTGACCGATGTTCATTCGTGAGGGAACGCCGAGGGGGTTAAGCACGATATCAAGCGGTCTGCCGTCCGGAAGGAACGGCATATCCTCCTCGGGCAGTATTCTCGAAACGACGCCCTTATTACCGTGACGACCTGCCATCTTATCGCCGACCTGAATTTTACGTTTTTGTGCAATATAGCAGCGTACTACCTTATTTACACCCGGCGAAAGCTCACTGTCGGGATCTTCCTTGTTGAATACTTTTACATCTACTATGATACCGTATTCGCCGTGCGGTACACGCAGAGAGGTATCTCTTACTTCTCTTGATTTTTCACCGAATATCGCACGGAGAAGTCTTTCCTCTGCTGTAAGCTCGGTTTCTCCCTTAGGCGTTACCTTACCTACAAGGATATCTCCGGAGTGAACCTCGGCACCTATGTGGATAATACCGTTTTCGTCAAGATCACGGAGCTGATCTTCACCGATATTCGGAATTTCTCTTGTTATTTCCTCAGGACCGAGCTTTGTATCTCTTGCCTCTGTTTCGTATTCCTCTATATGGATAGATGTATATACATCATCTCTTACGATTTTTTCATTAAGGAGAACAGCATCCTCGTAATTGTAGCCCTCCCATGTCATGAAGCCGATGAGGGCATTTTTACCGAGGGAGATTTCTCCGTTGTGTGTAGCCGGACCGTCTGCGAGAACCTCACCCTTTTCGACTCTTTGTCCGACATCCACAATGGGAACCTGATTTATGCAGGTGCCCTGATTGGAGCGGCTGAATTTCGTTACCTCAAAGGTCTGGACCCTGCCGGAGTCATACTGTACTTTGATTTCTCTTGCACTGACGGATTTAACAATGCCGTCCTCCTCGGAGAGAATACATACTCCCGAGTCAACGCCAGCCTTATATTCCATACCTGTTCCGACAATAGGTGATTCCGTAACGAGAAGCGGAACTGCCTGACGCTGCATATTCGAGCCCATGAGTGCACGGTTTGCATCATCGTTTTCAAGGAAGGGAATCATTGCCGTAGCGACCGATACAACCATTTTAGGCGAAACATCCATATAATCCGCCTGAGAACGCTCAACCTCGACAAATTCATCACGATGTCTGCCGACAATTTTAGCATTTACGAACCGACCTTCTTCGTCAAGAGGTTCATTAGCCTGTGCCACAATGTAGTTATCCTCGATATCGGCAGTCATATAATCAACGTGATCGGTAACAATTCCGGTTTCCTTGTCAACCTTACGATACGGAGCTTCTATAAGACCGTATTCATTGATTTTTGCAAATGTGGCAAGATAAGAGATAAGTCCGATGTTAGGTCCTTCAGGAGTTTCAATAGGACACATTCTTCCGTAGTGCGTATAATGTACGTCACGAACCTCAAATCCCGCTCTGTCTCTTGAAAGACCGCCGGGACCGAGGGCAGAGAGACGGCGCTTATGTGTAAGCTCTGCAAGCGGGTTATTCTGATCCATGAACTGTGACAGCGGGGAAGAGCCGAAAAACTCTTTGATTGCAGCCGTAACAGGTCTGATATTTATAAGTGTCTTGGGGTCGATATGATCGTAATTTTGAGCCTGACTTGTCATTCTTTCGGTAATGACTCTCTGGAGTCTTGTGAAGCCTATACGGAACTGATTCTGAAGAAGCTCACCCACAGAGCGTATTCTTCTGTTTCCGAGGTGATCTATATCATCTGTCGTTCCTATACCGTGCGAAAGAGTGAGCATATAGTTTATCGTTGCATAGATATCGTCAACTATGATGTGTTTAGGGATAAGAAGATCCTTGTTTTTCTTTAGCTCGAGTTTCAGGTCCTCTTCATCGAGTCCTCTTGAAAGTATATCCTTAAGTACTACCCAGCGTACCTTTTCGTTTATACCGCATTCCTCTCTGGCATCAAAGCCGACATATTTTGAAATATCGACCATACCGTTGGAGATGATTTTTACCTCGTCGGGCTGTTCCTCATTAAGAGTAGCCTGTGGTCTGACATACGCAACGGTTATACCCATATTTTCAATTTCCATTGCTCTTTCTTTGGAGATAAATTCGCCCTCTTCGGCTATAAGCTCGCCGTCCTCGCTTATTATGGGCTGTGTGAGCACCTGATTCGAGAGTCTGTTGGCTATGCCGAGCTTTTTATTGTATTTATATCTTCCGACTCTTGACATATCGTAGCGTCTTGCGTCAAAGAAGAGATTATTGATATGCGTCTGTGCCGCATCCTTTGTAGCCGGCTCACTCGGACGGAGCTTTTTGTATACCTCCTTGAGAGCCTCCTCACCATTTGCCGTATTGTCCTTTTCAAGGGTTGCCGTTATCAGCTTATCGGCACCGAAAAACTCGATTATTTCAGAATCCGTTTCAAGATTATTCTCATAACCGAGAGCTCTTATGAATGTGGTAACGGGGAGCTTGCGGTTCTTATCTATACGGACATAAAACACGTTATTTGCATCATTTTCATATTCGAGCCATGCACCTCTGTTCGGGATAACGGTTGCACTGAAAAGCTTGTTTCCGTATTTATCGTGATCCATCTTATAGTAAGCACCCGGTGAACGGACGAGCTGAGAAACTATAACACGCTCCGCACCGTTTATGACAAAGGTACCGCTCGGAGTCATGAGCGGGAAATCACCCATGAAGATATTATCGTGCACCTGAACCTCGCCGCCGGGCTTTGTAAGCTGCACCGTGACTTTAAGGGGAGCCGAATATGTAGCATCTCTTTCCTTACACTCTGCTATGCTGTATTTAGGTTTTGTTACGTCAAGCTTATAGTCCACGAAATCGAGAACCAGATTACCGGAGAAATCGGTTATTCCCGATACATCCTCAAAAACCTCCTTAAGACCTTTTTCAAGGAACCATTTATAGGAATCCTTTTGGATCTCGATAAGGTTTGGCATTTCGAGAACCTCATCAATATGGGAGAAGCTCATTCGTTCGGTTTTGCCAAGCCGAACGGGTCTGACGTTTACCATACAATCACTCCATTCAAAATTATGCTTTGATGAATATGCCTGCACCGAGAAACAGCACGAAAATTAGTACTTGATTTTTTCTTCAAATTGTGCTAATATGCTTATAAAGTTTTCTGATGTTTAAGCAGTTTAGAAACAAAAACGGCATACTTTTCTATAATGGTGCATTCTAAAATTATAGCACTGATTAACTCCGTTGTCAAGCGATTGAAAACGGATTTCTTATTTTTGTAATAATTTCATAAAATCGGTCATAGATCTATATATCAGAACACCCGGAAGCGTTGTAAGAATTTATATAAAAGCAAAGAATTATCCGACCGTGTTAAGTGAGTGCAATTATACACGGCTGTGCCTTAATGATAAAAAGGGGGCTGTCGCAACAAGAAAGGCGACAGCCCCCGGAGTGTTTTCTAAAGCGGAGACATTCTTAAAAAACTTGATATGCTCGTTTTGCAGGCTGAAAGTCTGAAAGCCGACATACAGCAGGAAGAAATAACAAAAGAAGATGTAAATAAGCTGCGTGATATCGAGCCGAAACGAAAATTTGTTGCAAATATGCTTGAAACCGAAGTTGCTCAAACCCCTGAGTTTGAAAAGCTGCTTGGTGAGGAATTGGGCGAGAAATTTCCGTATGAAATGCGAAAAGGAAATCTTGAGTGGAGATTAAATAACAGTATTGATGTTGAGGTAATTACATTACCAATACAAAAATCGCCCAAAAATCTTTCTGAATTGAGAGAAGAAAAAGATATTGAGCGTGGTACATTTATCAATTCAGATACGGGAATCAATGTTATTTTTGGTATGAGTTCCATTAATGAAATAGTAGCGAAAACAATTCAAGATAACAAAAGGGGTATGTATGTTGATGCTTGTGTTGGTGCTATGTACCATATGAAGAATTTAATTGCTTAAGTCGTTTGCTTTGACAGTCAAATCTCAGAGTTTAATACAATTAACTCAAAAAATAAATCCCCAAACACTTTGTTTATGCATCGGATGTACGATATAGTCAGATAATGGGTAGCCTCCTACTCGATTACATAAATTTTTTTGAGAAATTTCGGCTAACACATTGACGAGTGTGTATTTATTGTGTATAATATAACTGTCGGGAGGTCAAGAAGATGAAGACAAAGGATTTAATCAAACTGCTGGAACGAAACGGATGGAAATTTGTACGACACGGTGCAAATCATGATGTGTATGTAAAGGGAAATCAAATCGAATCAGTGGTAAGGCACAGAGAGACAGACGAAAAGCCGGCACAGGCAATCATCAAGCGCAGGGGGCTGAAATAAGCCCCGCTGCGTCTGCAAATACTAAACTATACGAGGAGGTTTTATTTATGAAACAGTCATACCCGATTGTTATGAGCAAAGGAAAATCGCATATCGTTGTGTACGTCCCTGATTTTGGTATAAATACTCAGGGTGAGGATTATACGGACGCCATAGAAATGGCGAGGGATGCAATCGGCGTGGTAGGCATCGAGCTGGAAGACAGAAAAGAACAGCTCCCTTACCCGACCGCCATGAGTGAGGTGCAGAAAGAAAACGACGACGATATCGTTTCGCTCGTCGATGTGGACTTCACCGAGTACCGCCGTCAAAATGATATTAGAGCGGTGCGGAGGAACGTCACCCTCCCGTCGTGGCTGGATGCGGCGGCAGAAAAAAGCGGGGTAAATGTATCAGCCATCCTGCAAAGGGCTTTGAAACAGGAGCTTCATCTTACAGACCGATAACTGACAAAAAATGCCGAGGGGCTGCCGCTTTTCTTACTGCGACAGCCCGCTGTATTTTTATTCGTTGTATGCCTGCGGAAAGTCTGATGTGGGCTTAAACGATATTTTACAGTTGTCAGATCAGGTATTTTATGAATTTGAACACGGGCTTTTTGTACCATTTCATATGGTCATATAAATACCTTGATGATTTTATATATATCTCACGGACATAATCGGCGTCCCTGCTGCTGATATTATCTTCGGAGAAATTATCGGATTCAAGAATATTTATCAGATGTTCCGAATCAGCCTTATCAATTATGGGTACGGTGCTGCTGAACATCTCCGCAAAATTCTCCTCCGAACCATTCATATCAGTAAGCAGACCGCAAAAATGAAGGGCTTTTATAAGCCTGTCAAAGAGCTGCCTGCAATTCATTGTCTTTTGCCTGTGTAAAATGAATATGCGTCTTGACAGTATGAAAATTATAGCGGCACAAATGATACATAATGTAACAATTGTGAAGATTTGCCCAAGTGTTAATCCGTCATCGTCATTCACCGCATTATTTCCTGAATTTGCGATTTCATCCTTGCTGAAATGCCAGTCGTATTTTTCCATGATACGATACATATCACTCCGATCGTACCCCGGATATTCCGCTATCATTTCGCCTTCCTTTGTGGGTGTTACCTCAACAGGTACCCAGCCGTAATCCTTAAGGAATATTTCTACCCATGCATGAGCGGCATAATCCGTAACCTGTGCTTTGAATTTGTAATCATCAGATGTCCCTCCGGTATTGCCGATAGCCTCAAAAGCCTCTTTGTCTATTACGTATCCTGTAACATATCTTGCGGGGATACCGTACATTCTGTACATAAGGGCAGCGGTCGTTGCAAAGTGTACACAATATCCCTTATGATTTTCAAACAGGAAATACTCTATTGTATCCTTGTTATAGGGAACACTTCCGGGGGTTGTGGAATAACTTGCGTTAGTCTGCAAAGTGTACAAGATGAATGTTGTTATATCATTAAGCTCCGTAAGTTCGGTCGAACTGCACAGTTCCGTGAGTCGGGGCATATTCTCATACGGCACAGCGGTATAGTTATTCTGAATTGCGGATATATAATTATCAATAAAATTTTCATATGTTCTGCTTCCGCTCCATTTCCTGTCCGCATACAGTTTGGCTGCACTGTCGGTATTTCCGAAGGCGGTACTGTATGTGAAAGAAACAGATTCATTGGATTGCCTTATATCGTTTGTGCTTTTCTCGGAATAATAAGGTATGAGGATATTTATGAATTTATTTTCGTATGGGGAAATACATACCCTGTTGATATCATCTTCCTCTGAAAAATTTGTTGTGACTCCATCACTGTAAATCGTATTAACGGGATCAGAGGTTTCCGTGAGCAGCAGGGAGGGATAATTAGGAAGCTCATCGGCATCTACATAAAACTTTTGTATATTACTGTCATCGCTAATCCGATACTCGACACTGCCTTCGTTGTAGCGGATGGTCGCCTGCAGATCGTCGGTGCCGTGAGCAGTAATTGCTGTTTTGTTGTTTTCGGTACCGGTGACATACTGTATTTCCTCATATATTCCATGTTCTCTGAGTAATTCGTTTAAATCATCAAAAAAGCTCTGAATCGTATTATTTAAAATATTATTAATAAACGGTTCACGGTAATAATATCTGCGGCGGCTGTTTCGGTTGGATCGGAAGTAATAAAAATCATCATCTCCATACGAATCGGGATTATAGGAGGGTGAATAAAGGGTGTAGCTGTCGGCATATATATTCGCTTCCTGTGAGAAATAACCGAAAGCGTTTTCCCAGTTTTCGCCGTTGTAGCTGCTTCCTGTAAATGCCTTGAGATACAGTCGGTCTTCAGGCATCTTTACGACATCAGCCTCAAACATCTGTTCGCCGTTCTGTCTGAGGTTTCCTCTGTTGATTGTACCGTCAAGGATACCATCTTCATCTTTTTGCGAAAAATAACTGACGATATCCTGTATAAATCCGTCCACATAATAAACATGGGAAAGAATATCGGGTTCGTATATATTTTCCAGAATCAATGCAGGCAAAAAGCAGACAATAAGCAATCCGGCAGCAATGACCGTGCTGATGAATCCGGTTTTGCGGCTTTTATCCGTTATGAGAGTTTTACGGGGGGAGACGGAGTTCATATTCAGAACTATAAAGCCAAACTGAAAAATTATTATCATAACGGAGGTCAACGGGGTGAAAGTTATTCCTACCATAGGACCGAGTATAAGCAATGCGGAGCATATTATGAACATTATGGAATGATTGCGTGAAACAAATTCGAGTGTAAATATAAGCAATACAGACATATATGCAAGGACACCAAGAAGTAAAGGGGATATTTCCGATATAGAGTCTGTGGACAGCAGGCTCTGTGATGCGGAACCCGGGTTGATGAATACCGGCACGACTGCTATCAGTGTCATAGGCAGGACAATATAGTTGAAATATCTGTTGTGGTATATATATATATACCACATAACGGTACTCAGGACTACAGCTGCTGTTTCGGCGGTAAAAAAATATACATCCGCTATATTCATAACTGTGTTTGCCGCATTCATAATTCCGAGAATCCCTATAAGATAGATTATAAGCAGTACGGGAGAGCTGTCCGGAATCTTTCTTTCCTTTTCGTTTTTAAGTCTTTCGGCTCTTGTGATATTCCTTTTTATTGTCTGAATTTTTATCTTTTTTGTTGTTTTGGTCAGTTTTATACCGATCACCTCCTCAGGTCAAACACATTTCCGATAAGCTCTTTTTCTACATCTTCAATGTTAAAGGAATAAATATGCTCTCCGTTAAAATACCATTCGAGATCCGCGTTTATAAGCATTCCGCTTTTTGTGGAATTGCCGACTGCAAAGCCAAATTCATCGGAGGTACATTTCATATCCGATCTATAAAGCTGCGGAACGATTTCCGATATTTTCTTCCTGTCCGATATCTCCGCATTCCTGATGCCTCCTATACTTTTGTCATACCAATGGAGTTTAACTATTACTTCATTTTTGATAAGGGAGTCAAGAATTGAGAAAACAAGCTCATACAGTGCGTCAAGAAGTTCCGTTGTAAGCTCCGCATCCGATGTATCAAGGAACAGGTCGAATATGTAATCGTTTTCCCTGTTATATTCCTTGATCCACAGCTTTTCGGTTTTTGCACTCAGGTTCCTGTGGATATGCCGCATGAGATCTCCGTCACGATATTCTCTCAAAAGCCGTATTTCACTGTGATCATCTCCTGATTTGTCGGAGGACGAATCAGCAACGGGGTGTGAGGTATATGTTCCGAACGGCGGCATAAGCAGATTAATATTCTTAGGCTGCGGCAGTACGAAAATTTCATATGCTTCGGAACGGAGCTTTTTTGAATTGGAAAAAAAACCGAAATAATCAAAAATTCTGAGTCTTTTCAGGCGCACATCCATAAGTCCGCAATACGGTGCGGTATAATACATCATTGCTGTGGTTTCTCCGTCATTACAGCCCGCGGCACTTGAATTAAGTTTTTTTTGTGAGCCGCTGCTGTCGGTTCTGTATTTCATTTCAATCTTTACGGAAAAACGGTTCAGAGGAAGCACACTCTTATTTTTGGCTGAAAGCTTTATAGGGGTATATGTGTTTTTTAAAGCAAGGCTGTTTTGCTGCGGTATATATACATCAATCCTGTTTCTCATCACCCTTGAAAAGACAAAGGAAAGCAAAAGCACGGCAGCTATGGAAATTACCGCTGCAAGAACGGCGGATTGGGTATTCATACCTGCAAAATACCATATCGCAAATATAATTATCAGTGCAAAAAGCTTTCTCATTTCTTTGCCCCCATATAAGGCAGATCAACGGATCGTATGATATTATTTATTATACTGAGTTTATCCACGCTTCCCAGCTTTGCGGAGGAGTTCAGTATTATCCTGTGCGTAAGCACATAAGGCAGCTGAGCCTGAACGTCGCTCGGAACGACGAATTTTCTCCCTCTCAGCCATGCGGATGCTTTTGACATTTTTACAAGTGCAATAGTCGCACGGGGACTCGCGCCCCTTTCTATATACGGGTGTACCCTTGTCGCGGAAACAAGATTAAGCAGATATCTGTATACCTCATCCTTGATATACACATTATGTATATCATTCTGCATTTCCGTAAATATATCGGTTGTCAGAACCGGGGAAACATTTTGAAGTCTTGAATGTGAATCTGTAGTACGCGCGATTTCAAGCTCGCTTTCAAAATCCGGATATCCCAGTGAAAGGTTTATCATAAATCTGTCTATCTGTGCTTCGGGGAGGAACTGTGTTCCGCTTGTTCCCGACGGGTTTTGTGTAGCTATAACCAGGAAGGGGGACGGAACCTCTCTTGTAACTCCTTCAACCGATACTTTACGTTCCTCCATAACCTCGAGCAGTGCGGATTGAGTTTTCGGTGAGGTACGGTTTATTTCGTCAGCGAGAAGAATATTACAAAAGACACTTCCGGGCTGATAAACAAATTTATCCTTATCTCTTCTGTATACCGAAAATCCGGTCAGGTCTGACGGCATGACGTCAGGTGTAAACTGTACCCTTTTGCATTCCATATCCATTGCTGTTGAAAAGGCAAGTGCAAGCGTCGTTTTTCCTACCCCCGGTATATCCTCTAAGAGAACATGACCGTTTGCGAGGAAAGCTGTCATAATCTCGAAAATCTCATTTTCCTTTCCGAGAATAACCTTGTTGACCTCATTCAGTACGTTATGTGCTTTTTCTATATGTTCAAGCATTTTTCCACGCTCCATTCATTGATTTTTTAATTTACCGTTATATCATTCAGTTCAAATCTGATTGCTTTAGCGAGGTCGTCAAGACTGAGTTCAATCTGTAACCCTATTCTGCCTCCGCTGCAAAATATTGCGGGAATATCCGCAGCAGAGGAATGTATGACTGTGCGGAAAAATTTTTTCATTCCTACAGGTGAACAGCCCCCGTGTATATATCCCGTGAGTTCAAACAGTTCCTTGGATTTTAACATATCAACGGATTTTTCTCCGACTGCCGCCGCAGCCTTTTTTAAATCAAGATGTTCGTTTACGGGGACAAGGAAAACATAATGCTTCCCGCTCTTACCCGTTGTTACCAGTGTTTTGAATACATTTTGCGGATTCTCGCCGAGCTCTGCGGCAACATCACAACCGGAGATCGACTCGTTATAGCAGTGCTTTTTATACGGTATTTTCAAACTGTCAAGAATCCGCATTGCATTTGTTTTTGTTTCTTTGCCCATACCTTTAACCTCGATTATATATTTCTTTGGTGACTGTAAAATGACTGTCCGGAATCAATTATATCATTCTATACATTATATTGTCAATTATGCCCGGGTATCTGATGAGAAAAATTATAAAAAAAAATTTAACCTAAATAGGCAAGAAGTCCCCTGCTTCTAAAAATGACAAACTCATCTCTCGTTCATCGGGTAAACTAACGGTCGAGCCATATAATAGTTGACCTGAGTAAATTAGTTACGAACTGACAGCGGCGGCACGCCGAGAGCGATAACCAAGCCGTAATACAGAGAATTACGAAAGGAGAACGGATTAGAGGTAATCATTCCTCTATGATAAGGGTGTCAGGTATCCTCTTTTTCCCGTAACCAGTCGGGATGTAAAATGTGCAAAGTCAGTTTTGCGGACAGCCTGAAATAACCGTGGGACACACGGGGTTAGCTCGTCGATACTGTATGGGTTACCATACTTGAGCGAGAAGCCCCCGCCTCTAAGCGAAGCGTAGGCGGCGGGAGTATGTCACATTTGTGTATTGACATTATTTTCATTTGAGCAGAATCAGGTATCCGTCTTGCAAAGACTTTTGAGAAAGGAGCGGCAGATATATAATAATAGAACCCCGCATTAATCATTTTTTGTTATTATCAAATGTTATTTTTAGTAAAAAGAATAAAAAACAGGGCAGAATGTTAAAATGTGGTGTTTTCGCACTCCTATTCTGCGTCAAAAATTGTTTCGGTTGTCAAAAAATTGGTATTTTTCTGTTCAAATTGCCTATTTTTTTGCACTTTACGTAATTTTTTTGTTATAAACTTTACAAAACGGCGGTAATCATGAATTAGTGATTGACAAATTCGCGGTTTGATATTATAATTATAGCAGATTGGATAAGTATTTTCGGTAAAGCACTCGGCTAACGAAATGATCCTCGAAGAATGCTTGCGATTCATGCGTAGGATTCGTATTATATCCAATTTATAATTATAGAAAGGAAGTAATTACCAATGAAAAAAGTACTTAAGGTTCTTTCTGCATCTATGCTTTCAGCATTGGTTGCAGTTTCCGCAGTAGCTACTGTTTCGGCAGCAGGTATCAACGACGCTGAACAGCAGGTTCTTGACAGCCTCAATGCAGGTATTGAGCTTGAGAGCGGCGAAACTCTTGAGGTTCCGGCAGCAAGAATTACTGAGGCTGAAAACTACTTCAATCGTGATGATGTAGATCTTTCCGCTGATCAGGCTGATTCTATTGTTGCTCAGATCGATGCTGCAAAGGATTACATCATCGAGACAGGTATCACAAGCTGGTCTGAACTCGACGCTGATATGCGTTCCGAGCTTGAAAGTATTGCACAGACAGCAGCTGATGATGCAGGTCTTAATGTTACCGTAGGTGCTGATGGCAGCGTGTCTATCGGTACTACACCTTCTACCAGCGATCCTGGCAATTCAGGTGGCAACGGCAATGGCAATGGTGGTGTAAATACCAACAATGATCCGATTAAGACCACAGGTTTTGATGTTCCTTCTGTAGCAGCCGTTGCAGGTGTCGGTATCCTTATGGTATCGGCAGCAGGTGTATACCTTGCAAAGGCTTCTAAGAAAGAGTCTGTAGATGCATAAGCATCGAACCTCACATCGTTCGATAGGTGGGAAGAATTTTGTAATTCTTCCCATTATCTTTTGTGTACTTATTATCGGCATAAGTACAGCGATCGTTTATCCGTCAACATCTTCTTTCATTTCTATGGCTAAGTTATTCTTTTCAGACGGCGAGAAGGATTTTTCTACGGGATATAATAATATATTCGTTCCTGTTGAGGAAGACGAAGACGAAGGAAAAGAACAAACTACCGAGGAAAGAAAGGTAATACCGATGTCAACAATGAAATTTCCTTCATATGGTGACCAATTCGGTGAGTTGATTATTGAGGACTGCCAGATAGAAGCCAGGCTGTTCTTCAATGACGGAGCTAACGAGCTTAATAACGGTGTGGGAATGTATACCGGAAGCTCTATTCCCGGTTATGGAAAAACTATACTTGTTGCCGGACATAACAATACCTACTTTAACGGGCTTAAATATGCCAAAAAAGGACAAAAGGTAAAGATACGTACAAGCTATGGTAATTACATTTATGAAATAAATGACATTCAGATAAGGGACCGCAGTGAAGAAAGTGCTTGTAATCTTGGCGCTGATTACGAAAATCTGGTAATGTACACCTGCTATCCCTTTGATGAGTTGGGACTAACGCCGCAAAGATGCTTTGTGTATGCAAAGTTTGTCTCGGGTCCTGCTCTCGATAACAGAAGTTAAGTGAGGTGCCGTATGTCAGAATCTAATAGAAGATCCAAAGTAAAACCCCTGATTTATGGTTTCCTTTCTTTTATGCTCGGGTTTGTACTTTTTCTGCTTTCTATATGCCTTGTTTTAAAATTTACATTATTTTCCGAGAATTTCATGCTTGATTCCATGGCGAACACAGGCTATTATGAAATGGTTAAGGATGAACTCAATGATAAGCTGAAAAATCTGGGTCATGCAAGCGGCTTGCCGGATGAGTTTTTCGATGATTTTATAAAGGATATTGATATTATCGAAGTGGAAAGAAATTATGTATCTGCTTTTTACACAGGCTCATCGACCCTTGTTGACACTGATACTTTCAAACAGCAGCTGCTTGCGTCTATCAATGACTATGTTGAAGAAAATAATATAGATAAAGAAAAAGCGGATGAAAAAAATATTCTGTATCTTGTGGATGAGGCATCTTCTATTTATGTAAAAACTGTAACTGTATCGTTTTTCTCGGTTATTGCAAATTACATAAATAAGCTGCAGACTCCTCTGTCAATGACGCTGGTTGGTCTTGTTGTGGCCGCTCTGGTAATTGCTGCAATTATATACTTTACAAATACCTATAAGCACCGCAGATACAGGTATCTCACCTATGGTCTCGGCGCAGGCTTTCTCAGTGTGCTTGTTGTGCCAATAGTGGTATTTTCGTCAGGTATTATCCCAAAGGTTAATATAGCAACACGTTCTCTGTATAATCTTTTTGTAGGTTATTTTAATTCAATGTTTATGTATTTTTGGATATTGGCGGCAATACTTCTCTTTTTGACTGTACTGGGCTTTATTGTGTATCGTCAGAAGTATCTGAAGGCTATAAACAGTTGATTTTATACGTGTAATCAATAAAAGCGGGTTTGCGTGATACGTTTAAACATTCTGCCGGCTGTCGCATCAGGTTTATTAAAATTAATGCGGCAGCCTTTTGTTGTATATATTTCGTGTAAAAAATAATAAAGATTGTATATACAAGGATGTAATTCCGTGTATCTTGTTCGTGTGAAGGTCTTTGTGAGTCTTACCGCTGCCGATTTGTCCCTGTACTTTTTTAGTGAAGTACTTGTTGACAAATCGGTTTTTTGATATTATAATTATATTACTCCGGAACTTCAGAGGGAAGTGTATTATGATGCGCAAAAGTAAAATAAAACGACGACCGGAAGGCGGCTGGATTGGTTTTGTGATTTTTCCCGTTATTTTTTCCTTATTGGCACTTTCAATAACCACTGCGATGTTATATCCTTATGTCAGTGAATTTGCTGAAATGAGCAAGACTTATTTCACCGATAGTGATTTGGATATTTCCGCAGATTGTTATAATATATTTGTACCGGCGGAGGAAAGCAGCGTTGGTGATGAGAGCAAGCCGGCAGATAAGAATATTCCGGATGTGAAGCCGAGGGAACAGAAAAGAATTCCCTTGTCATCCGTAAAATACCCCTATTACGGTCAACGTATGGGGGAACTGATTATTGATGACTGTCAGATATATACCTCATTATATTTCGGTGACGGCAACTATCAGTTGAATAATGGTGTGGGAATGTATTCGGGAGGATATATTCCCGGATATGGTAAGACTGTAATGATTGCAGGGCATAACAATACGGCATTCAACAGTTTCAAGTATGCACAAAAGGGTCAGAAGGTAACTATCCGCACATATTACGGAACATACACATATGAAATAACCGATATTCAGGTTAAATCGAGCACAGATTCAAGTGCATATGATTTCAGTCTTAATTATGAAAATCTGATCATGTACACCTGTTATCCTTTTGATGAGCTTAATTTAACGCCATACAGATGCTTTGTATATGCAAAGCTCATATCCGGTCCGATAATAGATAAAAATAATTAAACAAACAAGGGAACTGTGTGTTATTTTGGCACCTGGTTCCCTTTTTCTCTATGTTTTAATGACAGCAGTTACCTTCTGTAAATCGTGTGTCTTGATTTTTGGTAGGGATTGTCATATAATTAAGAGGCGGAGTTTTTGACTTTTATTTTAGGAGTGGTTATATTTATGGATAACAAAATTATTGATTTTTTTAATTACATCAACGGTAAAACCGTTGCTTTCTGCGGAATAGGTGGAAGTAATCTTCCGCTTATCAGACTCTTTAAAAAGTACGGTGCAAATGTACTTGCCTGCGATAAAAGAGAACGTGAAACTCTCGGTGAAAATGCGGATATTGCGGAACAATATGGTGCTGAACTAAGGCTCGGGGAGGATTATCTGAAAAACCTCGGTGCCGATATCATATTCCGTACACCGGGCATGAAATTTTATATGCCCGAACTTGTAGAGGCAAGAAAACATGGTGCCGCCGTTACAAGCGAAATGGAGGTTTTCTTTGACCTTTGCCCCTGTAAGATTATTGCCGTTACGGGCAGTGACGGAAAAACTACAACAACAACCGTTATTTCCGAAATGCTTAAGGCTCAGGGTTATAATGTACACCTCGGCGGAAATATAGGCAGACCGCTTCTGCCCGATATAGAAACCATAAAAACCGATGATATAGCTGTAGTTGAACTGTCAAGTTTTCAGCTCATATCTATGAGAAAAAGTCCGGATATAGCCGTTGTTACAAACCTCGCACCCAATCACCTCGATATCCATAAGGATATGCAGGAATATATCGACTCAAAGAAAAATATAATACTCCACCAGAATGCTTTCGGAAGAGCAGTACTCAACCTTGATAATGACATTGCCCGCTCATTCAAGGACGATGTGAGGGGAAAACTGTATTTCTTCTCACGCAGAAATAAACCCGAAAACGGAGTATATATGAATTCGGACGGAAAAGTGATTTTTAGCGAATACGGTAAAGAAACCGAAATAATGACTGCCTCCGATATAAAAATACCTGGACTCCATAATATAGAAAATTATCTTGCGGCAATAGCCGCAGTGTGGGGCATGGTTGATACGGATACTATTGTAAGGACGGCAAGAACATTCGGCGGCGTTGAACACCGTGCGGAGCTTGTACGTGAACTTGACGGAGTGAAGTATTACAATGATGCAATCGGTACAAGCCCCACAAGGACGGTAAAAGGTATGCTGTCACTGTTTGAGCAGAAGATTATCCTTATTGCAGGCGGCTATGACAAAAAAATTCCATACGATGAAATGGGAAAAGCAGTACCCGATACGGTAAAAGTACTTATTCTTTTCGGAGCAACAGCAGATAAGATAGAAGCCGCTGTAAAGTCTGCACCGAATTATTGCGTAAATAATCCTGTGATTATCCGTGTAAATAATATGGAGGAGGCTGTAAAAGCGGCAAGAGAAAATGCTGTCAGCGGTGATATTGTCGCTATGTCGCCCGCAAGCGCAAGCTTTGATATGTATAAGAATTTTGCGGAAAAAGGACTGCATTTCAAAAAGATAGTAAATGAAATGAAGTAAGCTTATTTTACTGCCATATGTAATAATCAACATAGAGGAGAGTAATAAAGAAATGAAAGATATACTCAAAAGGCTTTGTACCGAAAAGGGAATATCGGGCAAAGAAAGTGAGATGTTCGATATTATAAAGGAATTGCTTGACGGAACAGCAAGCGTAAGAAGAATGTCAAACGGAAATGTCATAGCCGAAATGGGAGATAAGAATAGCAATTATCATATAATGCTTGATTCCCATATTGACAGGATAGCTCTTACGGCAACATATATTGACGACAGAGGCTTTGTAAAAGCTGAGCCTGTGGGCGGTATGGATTTGCGTGCTTTGCCGGGAAGCGCTGTTATCATAAACGGAAAAGAGGATATATTGGCTGTGGTATGTGTAATGCCGCCGCATCTTACGAAAAGTGAAGAACCGCTCAGCCGTGACAATATATGGGTTGATACAGGTCTGCCCGCCGAAAAGGTAGAGGGGCTTGTATCGCTTGGTGACAGCATAATCGTAAAAAGTAATTTCAGGGAAATGCTTAATGATACGGTAAGCGTTTCCGCACTGGATAACCGTGCAGGCTGTGCCGCACTTATCAGATGTGCCGAATTGCTTGCCGGAAAGGAATTGCCGTGCAGAGTATCGCTTGTATTTTCTTCACAGGAGGAAACAAACGAAAGCGGAGCAAAGACAGCGGCATTTGAGCTTGAGCCTGATGAGGCGGTAGTCGTTGATGTGGGCTTTGCAAAGCAGGAGGGAGTACCGTCAGCCAAAAGCGGCGAGCTTGGCTGCGGTGTAATAATAAGCATAGCGCCGGTGCTTTCAAGAAAAATTACCGATAAGCTTATTGATATATCACATAAGCTCGGCGCAAAGTGTGATTTTGAGGTAGACGGAGGAAATACAGGAACTAATGCGGACGGTATAGCAATTTCCCGCGGCGGAGTACCGTGCGGTGTATTATCCATACCCGAAAAAAATATGCATACACAAACAGAAACAGTATATATGGGAGATATAGAAAAGACAGCCGAAATTTTATCGGTGTATATTGCACAGGGAGGGATAAGAAATGCTTGAACCGGGACTTCTTGAAAAACTCTGCACAGCCTGCGGAATATCGGGTGACGAGGGAGAGGTCAGGGATATAATTCTTGATGAAATCCGTCCCTTTGCCGATGAAATAAATATTGATTCCATGGGTAATGTGATAGTCTTTAAACAAGGAAAACAAAGGGCAAAGAAAAAGCTTATGCTTTCCGCACATATGGATGAGGTCGGATTTATTGTAACAGACATACAGGATAACGGAATGTTAAAGTTTGAATGCGTCGGAGGAATAAACGACAGTGCCGCCTTTGCAAAACAGCTTTTTGTGGGAAAGGATAAAATTCCGGGAGTAGTATGCTCAAAGCCGCTTCATCTGATAGGCTCGGACGAAAAGGGGAAAAATCCCCCCGTAAAGTCACTTGCCATAGATATAGGCGCGAAAAATAGGGAGGAAGCCGAAAAATATATACGGCTTGGCGACAGTGTTGTATTTGACAGTCCTTATGAAAACAAATACGGAAGAATAATCAGCAAGGCAATTGACGACCGTCTTGGATGCCTTGTGCTTACAGATATGATAAAATCGGAATTGCCGTATGATATGTATTTTGTATTCTGTGTACAGGAGGAGGTAGGACTCAGGGGTTCGACTTCCGCGGCATATACCGTTGCTCCCGACAGTGCCATAGTGATAGAAGCGACAACGGCGGCTGATCTTCCGACCGTCGGGAATGAAAAAAGAGTATGCATTGTGGGAAACGGCGCGGTCGTTTCATATATGGACAGGTCTACTATCTATGATAAGGAATACTATGCCCTTGCCATGAATATTGCAAAAGAAAAAAATATTCCCGTACAGACAAAAACAATGATAGCCGGAGGAAATGATGCGGGAGCAATACATCGTTCAAGGAGCGGTGTTCGTACTATCGCAGTATCCGTACCGTGCAGATATCTTCATTCCTCGAGCAGTCTTATATCGGAAGATGATGCGAAGGCAGTATATGAGCTTGTGTATGCACTTGCGAAAAATATAGCAGGAAACGAATGATATATTATATTGACTGTAAGGATAAGGAAAAAATCAGCAGAGCTCTAAAGCTTTGCGGTGATTCGGCGGATATTTATTCATGCCGTATATTGTGTCTTATTGAAAGCTATAAGGATTATGACGGCCTTATATCACTCTGGATACAGTACGGTGAAAATAATTATCCCACGGCTGTTCTTATAAAATACTGCGGTGATATGACGGCAGTACTCGGAGAAAATGCGGATGTTGATGAGATAAGGGAATTTATTGCACTTGTCGGTGCGTCAAGTGTTCTGAGTGAGGAAAAGTTATTTGACGGCAGTGAAAGCGGAATTATAATGAGGTTAGCCGGTAAAAGCTCAGACAATTACCGCAGTAATAATCCGGATGTTGATTTTTCCCCCGATTTATCCGCTGTACATAAGCTGTTGACGGTTTGCAGCAGTAAGAGTTTTGAATGTCCCTTGTATGAAGATTTTATTCTTGATACATCACATAAGCTGCGTCATGGCTGTGCCGAATGTTGTGCAGTCATGTCCGGTGATGAATTATTATCCTATGCAATGACAGCGGCTATGACCGATAAATCAGCCGTAATCGGAGCGGTATGTACACGGCCGGGATACAGGGAAAACGGTTACGGCTCGGTATGTGTCACTTCTCTTATAGACAGACTCGGAAACAGAGAAATTTTTATTATGAGAGAAATAAAAGAAAACGAAAGCTTTTATAAAGGGCTGGGTTTTGAAAACTGCGGAGAATTTTATATATACAGACCGTCGGATTCATGAGGAGAAAAGGAAAATGGAAAAAAATTTTTTTGACATATCGCCCGAAATAAGGGAGCTTGGAGAAAAAGCTATGAAAAAGGTACTCCCTTATTTTGAGGAAATTGATGAAATTACGGAATATAATCAACTGAAAATGCTCAGGGCTTTTCAAAATGCAAGGGTAAGTGAAAGCTGTTTTGCGGCATCAACGGGCTATGGCTACGGCGATAGAGGGCGTGAGGCGCTCGACAGTATTTTTGCCGAGGTACTCGATACGGAGGATGCCCTTGTGCGTCATAATTTTGCAAGCGGGACGCATACGCTTACGGTCGCGCTTTTCGGAGTACTCCGCCCGGGTGATACCATGGTTTCCGTGACGGGAGTACCGTATGATACCCTGCAAGGGGTTATCGGTTTTGGGGAAAACTGTAACGGTTCATTGAAGGAGTTCGGTATAAATTATGATCAGGTGGATTTACTCTCTGACGGAGGTATTGATTACGAGGGAATAAAATGTGCCGTAAAACCCGATACAAAAATGGTATATATACAGCGTTCAAGGGGATATTCACTGCGGCCGACATTGCTTTTTGATGATATAAGGAAGATATCCGACCTTGCAAAAAGTATAGCACCGGACTGTATTGTAATGCTTGACAACTGCTACGGTGAATTTGTAGAGAAGTCCGCTCCCGGAAGTGTTGTTGACCTTATGGCAGGCTCGCTTATTAAAAATCCGGGTGGCGGGATTGCACCCACAGGCGGATATATAGCCGGAAAACGTAAGCTTGTGGAGGCTTGCTCCTATCGTCTTACAACTCCGGGGACAGGAAAGGAAATAGGCTGTACGCTCGGACACAGCAGGGAGCTTTTTATGGGAGCGTTCAATGCACCGCACGTTACCGGGGAAGCGGTAAAAACCGCTGTTTTTGCGGCGGCTCTTTTTGAACTTCTGGGATATGATGTAACTCCGAAGTATGACGAAGCAAGAGGGGATATCATACAGGCAATTCTTCTCGGAAACGAGGAAAGACTTATAAGCTTCTGTCAGGGAATTCAGGCGGCTTCTCCTATAGATTCCTTTGTCACTCCCGAGCCTTGGGATATGCCGGGATATGACAGCAAGGTAATAATGGCGGCGGGAGCGTTTACACTCGGTGCTTCTATTGAACTATCGGCAGATGCTCCGCTGCGTGAGCCTTATGCTGTATGGATGCAGGGTGGACTTAATTTCCACAGCGGCAAAACAGCGGTATTGCTTGCTGCCGAAAAAATGAAAAACAGCAGTGGGGATTGAGTGTATGAATAGCAGTAAAAACAAATCCGCGGCGGATTACAAGGCTGAAATGACAAAACGCATAAACCTTTCGGCTTTTGCGGGGGTGTTTATCCTTTTTGTTAATTTTATTACAGGGGTTATTCTGATAAAATACTTTTCCGAAATTTCATATACGGTGTATATGCTTTTCCTCTTTCTGAATACCTGCTTATCAATGCTGCCGTTTCTGATACTGTATCATGTAAAATGTGAAAAAATAGGTAAGCTTATAACGATGCCGAGGGAAAAGCGGTGCGGCTTTCCGAAATGGGTCATGGCTGTAATGCTGGGATTTGGCTTATGCACAACTGTAAATTTTCTTACATCGCTCATATCGGCCGGCATATTCAATGTTGAAACAGGTACGGCAATCAATAAATATATTACGGATATACCGAGTTTGTGTATGGCTGTTCTTGTTGTGGGGATTGTTCCTGCCGTATGTGAGGAACTTCTTTTTCGCGGTTGTATTATAGGTTCACTTAAAAAATATAATGTGCTTATGTCCGTTGTTATCTCATCGGTTATTTTTGCCCTGATACATTCGGGCATAAGCGGGATGATATTTGCTTTCCTGTCGGGTATGATACTCGGATTTGTAAGAATATACACGGGATATTTTTCGGCGGCCGTTGCTGTTCATTTTATGAATAATGCACTCGCAATTTCAACAGCCGCGGCAGGCAGTCTGATAAGTGAAGATGCGGACAGTATGGTATTTTATACAGCGGGAATTATCGGAATTGTATTGACATTAGTATGTATTATTCTTATACTGTTGAGAAAAATAAGGCTTGATTGTATTTTTTCCGAAAATACACTGCACTCGGCTCAGCCTGTAGAAGATGTAGTAAGCAGCTCATCTATGCTGTTGGTTTTTGTTTTATGTGCCATACTTACGGATATGTGAGGGATGAACAATGACGGCTGATGAAAAATTTATGCAGCTTGCCGTTGAGCAGGCAAAAAAGGCATATCAGATAGGCGAAGTACCTATCGGTGCCGTTGTTATAAAGGACGGCGAGGTCGCGGGAGCGGGATATAACAGGCGTGAAACGGGTAAAAATGCATTATATCATGCCGAGCTTATGGCAATAGATGAGGCTTGCAGGAAACTCGGAGGCTGGCGGCTGTGGCAGTGTGAATTATATGTGACGCTGGAGCCGTGTCCGATGTGTGCCGGTGCGATAATAAATTCAAGGCTCAGACGTATTGTTTATGGCTGTGACGATTATAAGGCAGGCTCGGTAAAATCTGTTATAAATCTGTTTGAACTTCCGTATAATCATAAGCCTGAATATATCGGTGGGGTTCTGGCGGATGAATGTTCGGCTATGCTGTCGGATTTTTTCAGGGAACTCAGAGAGCGAAAGAAAATTGACAAGTAAGCCTGTAGGGGAAGATATTTATGAAAAGATTATTTGTATTATTGCTTGCGGCGGCTGTATTAATATCTGCTGCTGCCTGTCGGAACAATAACAAGAACAACGATACTGAAAGCGCAGTCAGTGCTGTGGGGGACTCTGTTCCGGAAAGCAGTGCGGATGAGGAAACACAGGATATTTCCGATGAGATATCCGTGGAGGAACCGGAGCAGACTCAGCCCGAATCGTCAGCCGAGGCAAGCATGATAAGCTCAAAAGAGGTTGAAAAAACTCTTAAGGTATATGACAGCTTCTCAAAAAAATATCATGGAACAAATTTATGGGACAGTATACAATGCTATGGAAGATTTAAAAAAGATTCGGGTGATAGATATTATAAAAAGGGTGATCTTGTAAGGATAATCGGAAAATATGAGGACAAATCCACTGTTATAATATATACCGATTCCGGCGGAGTGAATTTTGAAAAGGCGAATATTATAGAATTTCTCCCCAAGGATTATACCGTCAAGGAAAGTGACAGACTTATAGATACACCTGCTCTTCCGGCTTCTGAGGTACTTGAGGATACCTATGTCGGTGTTTACAGGGAGAATTACGGTCTTCCGTGTTTTTCCCCCAAGGAAAAATATGCCGATGATTACGGAAATTCACTTGACGTGGTATATGATAAAAAAATGATAGTAAGATACGGAAAGATTCTCAGAAATATGACTGTATATTCGGATGACAGAAAGACTATAAAAAAGACGACCGTACCCAAGGGTTCATATGTGGGTATAATGTCATACAGCTATGGCGAGGGTTTCGGTATGTTCGGCGTATACAATGACGGAGAGTCATATACCATTCCTGAATACATAAATGACAATCCCGAAAACTTATACATAGAGGTTATGCCGGAGGATTTTGAGCCACCGGAAAACAGCAAAGTCTATGGACTTGATGGAAAAACAAAGCTCCGTTCCCATGCGGATGTTGAACAGGCGGAAAAATCCTCCGATACGGTAATTAAAACCGTAACACCGATCAGCACTGTCTATGTATGCTTTGATGACAATGAAAGGGTAATGTATAATATGATAAAGGGAGATAAGCTTTCGGTTATTTCCGAGGAGGATGATGTGTATACCTGTACTTATGAGGATGTATGTTTCATGATATCAAAATATATGGTAAAGGATTATACGGACGAAAAGAGTCAGACTTCAAAAGAGAATTGATTCGATTATAAAAAATTTTATCATAACTTTGCTCATAAAATTAAAAAATATACTTGAAAATCCGAAAGGATTATGTTATAATATTTAGGTCTTTGGATACCGTCACTTGTGATGGGCTTCATTGCATGGCTCAGTGCCGTACTTTGAAACGGACAGTCCTCTGCGGCTTGCCGCAAGAATGTCTATAATAACAGGAGGAATAGAAATGGACGCACTTAAGATAATCGCACAGGCTTCTGTGAAAGAGGAGAAGCCGAAATTTGCAGTCGGTGACACTGTACGTGTGAGCGTGAATATCCGCGAGGGTGACAGAGAGAGAATTCAGATGTTTGAAGGAACGGTTATTGCGAAAAGGGGCAGCGGTGTTGCCGAGACCTTTACGGTTCGCCGTCTTTCATACGGTGTAGGTGTAGAAAGAGTATTCCCTATAAACTCGCCGAATGTTGTCGATGTCAAGGTTATCAGAAACGGTAAAGTTCGCAGAAGTAAGCTTTACTATCTCCGCGGCAGAGTCGGAAAAGCTG
This sequence comes from uncultured Clostridia bacterium, assembly GCA_947585965.1. Lineage (GTDB taxonomy): Bacteria > Bacillota > Clostridia > Oscillospirales > Acutalibacteraceae > UBA1213. The sequence goes on along the minus strand of CANPXK010000003.1, from coordinate 22,293 downwards.
CCAAGGTTAAAGAGCAAATCAAATAATTGCCGCAGAAAGGGACTTTATTGTCCCTTTTTTGCTATCTGCTTCCGAGGTGTTTTGCTTATGAAAATGAAAGGTACAGATATTGAATATAATAATGCCCGGACGGAAGCACATATAAAAAAGTATGGTCGTATAGGGCTGATACCTGTGGAAGACAGACGTTTTCTTGATATAGCGGACGAACTTTCGGCCTGGCGGAGCTTTCTGGGGTTTGTGTATTTTATTACAGCGGCGGCTTTGGTTTTTTCCGTTATATTCTGCTTTGTTTACGGAATATATCCTGTTGAGAATATCAGTATAAATGGAAATGATGTTGCCGTTGTTGTGAATAAGACCGGGAAAAGCTTTAAAGAGGGCGATGCGGTCTTATTTAAAATTGAAAACAGATTTTATTGTGCGGAATTTTCCGGAAAAAGTGAAAGACGGGACGGAATCATTGTTAAATCAGGAGATGAAGAGGTATTTATTTCCGATGATGAAATAGAGGGCAGAGCGGAGTTTGTGCTGTTCCCGGTCAGAAGTTTCGGAGAAGATGCAAGTGCATTGTTTAAATAGACAATATGAATTTAAAAAAGTAAATTGAGGGGTGTTTTAATATGTCAGATAAAAAAATAGATAAAGAAACGGACGAGGAAAACAGCGTACGGTTGGTATTGGATGAGGAAGAACCGGATGATGAGGAAGAAGCGACCTCAATTATAAGTATTATATTTGAGTGGGCTAACGCCATTATTATCGGTTTGATATTTGTTGTTTTTCTTATGACATTTGTTTTCAGACAGGTTACAGTTGACGGAACATCAATGACCGATACACTTCAGGACGGCGACAGACTGATAATTTCAAATTTTATGTATAAGCCTCAATACGGTGATATCGTTGTTATAAGTCATGGTGAAAAATATAATGAACCTATTATAAAAAGAGTTATTGCAACGGAAGGTCAGTCTTTGTCCATAAATTATGAAACAGGTGCAGTCAGTGTAGATGGAGTGATACTTGATGAGGACTATATAAAGGGAATGACGGTGGAACTCAAGCGTCCTATTGAAATACCCGAGAAAATTCCCGAGGGGTATGTGTTTGTTATGGGCGATAACCGTCAGGGTTCACTCGACAGCAGAAGTACGGATATAGGTCTTATTCCCGTTGAAAATATAATAGGAAAAGCCGAATTCAGATATTACCCCTTTGATGCTATGGGAAGCATATATTGATGAGATATGTGTAATTTGAAAATCAGGAGAAAGCTATGGAGGAAATTAAATCAATACAGTGGTTTCCGGGTCATATGACCAAAACCAAAAGAAAGATCGAATCACAGCTTAAGCTTATTGATGCCGTTGCGGTTCTGCTTGATGCAAGGATGCCGTATTCAAGCTGTAATCCTGATCTGAGGAGTGTTATAAACAATAAGCCGAGACTTGTTGTTCTTAATAAATGCGATATGGCGGATCCGACACAAACAAAAAGATGGCTTGAACTTTTCAGGAAAAAGGGAATAGCCGCAATAGCTCTTGACTGTAAAACAGGCAAGGGCTTAAATGCTTTTATTCCCATGGTCAAAAATGTTCTTTCCGACAGGATACGGGCATGGAACGAGAAGGGGATGACAGGCAGAACAATAAAGGTTATGGTTGTCGGAATACCGAATGTGGGAAAGTCATCCTTTATTAACCGTATGTCAAAGCAAAACAGGGCAAAGGTTGAGGATCGTCCCGGAGTCACAAGAGGAAATCAATGGTTTACAATAGGAAAGGGATTTGATTTGCTTGATACCCCCGGAGTATTGTGGCCGAAATTTGACGATCCGGGAGTGGGAGAAAGACTTGCTTTTATCGGTTCGGTTAAGGATGATATACTTGACACGGAACAGCTCAGCGGCAGACTGCTTGAATATCTCAGGGATAATTATGCGGAACCGCTTTGTGTGAGGTATAAGCTTGACAAAGATGATATCAAGGATTTGCAGGGTTATGAAATACTTGAAATGATAGGAAGAAAAAGAGGTATGCTTATATCCGGAGGAGAGATAAACACAGAAAGAGCGGCGGCAACTGTTCTGGATGAATTCCGAAGTGCGACTTTAGGTAAGCTTACCATTGACAAAGCGGAGGATTATCCTGATGTTAGAATTTGAAAATATGTACATTGAACAGGGATATAAGGCAATATGCGGAGTAGACGAGGCAGGCAGGGGACCGCTTGCGGGACCTGTATTTGCCGCGGCTGTTATACTTCCCGAGGGTCTTGAAATTGAAGGTGTTACGGATTCAAAAAAGCTCACAGAAAAAAAGCGTGAGAAACTTTTTGATGTAATAAAAGAAAAGGCGCTTGCATATTGTGTGGCGAGTGCAAGTGTTGAGGAAATTGAAAGTTTTAACATACTCCGGGCGGATATGCTTGCAATGAAAAGAGCGGTAGAGGGACTTGGGATACAGGCGGATTTTGCAATGATTGACGGTAATAAGACACCTGAACTTAACATTCCCTGCACGGCAATAGTAAAGGGAGACGCTAAAAGCGAGTCGATAGCGGCGGCGTCTATTCTTGCAAAGGTAAGCCGTGACAGACTCATGCTTGACCTTGCAAAGAAATATCCCGAGTACGGCTTTGAAAAGCATAAGGGCTACGGAACAAAGGCACATATGGAGTCTATACTTAAATACGGTCCGTGCGAAATACACAGACCATCGTTTTTGAAGAAACTGCTTGGTGAGAAAAAATGAGTAAAAGGACAGCGGCACAGATCATCGGTGATATGGGAGAAAATGCTGCGGAAAAATATCTGAAAAATAAGGGGTATACCGTTGTCGGGAGAAATTACCGCTGCCGCAGCGGTGAAATAGACATAATAGCAAAGGATAATAAATATATTGTTTTTGCAGAGGTCAAGACACGGGGTATAAATTCCCTTGAACGTCCCGGGGCATGGGTTGACAGGAAAAAGCAAAAGAAGATTATTACTGCCGCATATATGTACCTTGATGAAAATGCTGCGGATCTTCAACCGAGGTTTGATGTTATTGAAGTTGTATATGATAATGTTACCCGGATGATAATTTCCGTTGAGCATATTGAGGATGCATTTATGCAGGAGGGAGATTATTCGGCGTTTTGATTCGGGAAGAGTAATGCAAGTATTAAAGAATAATTCAAATGAGTATGACATATTTTCAACAGTAATCTGATAAAAGACTTTTTATGAATTTTTTGGAGGAATGTACTTAATATGCAGCTTCTTGATTTGCACTGTGATACGCTTTACAGAGCATATACCGAAAACAGCACACTGTTTGATGACAGCTTCGCCGTATCTTTCAATAAGACAGACGGAATATCACCGTATATACAATGCCTTGCGGTATGGATACCTGATGAATACAGAAAAGAAAAGGCATGGGAGCTTTTTTGCGGCTGCGTGAAACTGCTTGAAAAACAGATTGACGGCACGGATATTACATGGTGTCGGTGTGCCGATGATATAAAAAGGGTTTATGACGAAAAAAGCAGGGGCATAATACTTACAGTTGAGGGCGGATCCGTTCTTGGAGGAGATATTGACAGATTGTGTGAAATATATGATATGGGCGTCCGCATGATGACGCTCACATGGAACGGCAGGAATGAACTTGGCGACGGCATAGGAGAAGAGGATGACGGAGGACTTACCGGTTTCGGAAAAGAATGTATAAAGAAAATGGAAAAGCTCGGAATGATCGTTGATATTTCCCATGCCGGGGAAAAACTTTTTTGGGATGTCGCCGATATTGCGGAAAGACCCTTCATAGCATCCCATTCAAATTCACGTTCGGTGGCGCCGCACAGGAGAAATCTTACGGATAAGCAGTTTCTTTGTCTGAAAAGCAGAGGGGCGCTTACAGGAATGAATTTTTGTGCGGAATTTATAGATAAAGACAAGACAAATGCGAAAATGTATGATATAATAAAGCATATCGGATATTTTCTGTCGCTCGGGGGCGAGAGATGTATTGCTATGGGCGGAGATCTTGACGGAGCAGAGCTTCCGCAGGATATGTCCGGAATAGAGTCAATGAGTGCTCTTTACGAAAGGGTCGGAGAACATTTCGGAAAAGAGACTGCCGATGCTGTATTTTTCGGCAATGCATACAGGTTTTTTACCGAAAATCTGAATTGATGCCGATTTTTCAATAAAAATAAAAGAAAGAGGGAAATGTTGATGAATTACAACAGTACGAGGGATAAGAATAAGGTTGTTTCTGCTTCGCAGGCAATAGCTCGGGGTATTTCCGAGGAGGGCGGTCTGTTTGTGCCGCAGTCACTGCCGAAATATACACCTGACGATATCAGGGCGCTTACGCAGGAGGATTACAAGGGAAGAGCAAAGAGGATATTTGCCGATTTTCTTTCGGATTTTACCGAGGAGGAAATAAATGAAAGTGTTGAAGCGGCATATACTGCGGAAAAATTCGGTTCCGAGAATCCGGCGCCCATTTCATATATAGACAGCGGCGATAAGAAAATGGCTCTTCTTGAACTCTGGCACGGTCCTACATCCGCGTTCAAGGATATGGCGCTTCAGATACTCCCACATTTGCTTACAAAATCCGTTAAAAAGACATATGCGGGGAAAGAAGCAGTAATACTGGTTGCAACAAGCGGAGATACAGGCAAGGCTGCACTTGAAGGGTTCAAGGATGTTGACGGAACAAAAATAATGGTATTTTATCCCGTTGACGGTGTTTCTCCGATGCAGAAGAGACAGATGACAACACAAAAGGGTAATAATGTAAATGTTGTAGCTATAAGGGGTAATTTTGACGATGCACAGACCGGTGTTAAGAAGATATTTACAGACCCTGAAATAAAGGATAAGCTTGCCGGAAACAATATGCTCTTTTCAAGTGCAAACTCAATAAACTGGGGCAGACTTCTTCCTCAGGTGGTCTATTACTTCTCAGCTTATTGCGATATGGTAAATGCGGGAAAAATAAAACTCGGAGATAAAATAAACGTTGCCGTTCCCACAGGAAACTTCGGCAATATACTTGCTTCTTTCTATGCGATGAATATGGGACTTCCGATAAACAAATTTATCTGTGCGTCCAATTCAAATAATGTGCTTACAGACTTCATAAGAACAGGAACATATGATAAAAAGAGAAAGTTCTATACGACAATTTCTCCGTCAATGGATATTCTTGTTTCAAGCAATCTTGAAAGACTTCTTTATCATCTTACGGGAGAAGATTCGGACAAGGTAGCGGAGCTTATGAAATCTCTCAGTGAAAACGGTTCATATACCGTTGACAGTGAGCTTAAGGCAAAGCTTGACAAATATTTCTGGGGCGGCTGCTGTGATGACGAAAATACACAAAAGACAATAGGTGAGCTTTACAGGAATGACAATTACCTTTGTGATACACACACCGCCGTTGCGGTTAATGTATATAATCAATATTTTGAAGAAACGGGAGATAAGACACCTACAGTCATAGCATCAACTGCAAGCCCGTATAAATTTGCAAAGGCTGTTCTTGGGTCTGTTACGGATGAAAAGCTTCCGGATGATGAATTTGCTATGGTAGACGAGCTTTCCGAAAAGACAAATACCGCTATCCCTGCACCGCTTGCGGCACTCAAGAATGCAAAGGAGCGTTTTTCCTTTGAATGTGAGGTTGATGAGATGCCGGAAACGGTCCTTAAAAGCCTTTCGATAAGCTGAGTATGGCTGTATATGCAATAGCCGACCTGCATCTTTCGCTCGGAACGGATAAGCCGATGGATGTATTTGAGGGATGGGATAACTATATTGAAAGAATACGTAGGAATTGGCAGAAGCTTATAACTGCCGATGATACCGTTGTTATAGCCGGGGATATTTCCTGGGCAATGGATATAAGGGATACCTATAATGATTTTGACTTTATAAATAAGCTTAACGGCAAAAAGATAATTCTTAAGGGTAATCATGATTATTGGTGGACGACAAAATCAAAAATGGATAAATACCTTGCCGAAAACGGCTTTGATACGATATCCGTCCTCCATAATAATTATTATGTTGCGGACGGACTTGCTCTTTGCGGTTCAAGGGGCTGGTTTTATGATGCGGGAACCGATGCCGATATGAAGGTCTTGATGCGTGAGGCAGGCAGACTCAGGATGTCAATAGAGCCGGCGGTAAAGGCGGGTTACAGTCCTATAGTTTTCCTGCATTATCCGCCGATATATAATAACATGGAATGTAAGGAAATAACCGCTGTGCTTAAGGAATATAATATAGAGAGATGCTTCTATGGACATATACACGGCAGGAATGCTGCCAAAAGAGCATTTACAGGTGAATATGACGGTATCAGATATGAACTTATCGCCTGCGACAGACTCGGCTTTATGCCGCTTGCAGTACTTTGAAAACAGAGACTGTGTCAGATTATGGTACATTTTATATTTTGTCCGTAATTTATGCTTGACTATCGGACATTGCTATATTATAATTAAAACAGTTTGCCTTATTGATTGCGGCTTTGCCGCCCGGGACGGTTATACCGTTGGACGCCTTAGGGCAAATACAGGGCTTCGGCTCAAAAAATAAAGGAGCGTATGCTCCGCTTTGGAGGAAAATAAAATGACACTTAAATCATCAAACAAGGTTGAAACAAATCGTTACGAACTCGTTATTGAGATTGATGGAGAAACCTTTATGAAAGCGGTAGAGGCTGTGTATAAAAGACAGGCTAAGAATATAACTCTTCCCGGCTTCCGTAAGGGTAAGGCTCCGAGAAGACTTATCGAAAAGGAATACGGCGAGGGTGTTTTCTATGAGGATGCTATAAAGGATCTTTATCCCGCAGCCATAGTTGATGCTTCCGAGGAGGCAGGTCTGGAGATAGTAAGGGATCATGTTGACCTTGATGTTGAGAAGGCAGACAAGGACGGTCTTGTGCTGAAAGCTGTTATTACGGTTGAACCGGAGGTTTCCATAAAGGATTATAAGGGAATAGAATATACTCCCGCTTCACTTGAGGTAACGGATGAGGATATAGACGAGGAAATCAAAAATGTTCAGAAGAGAAACGGCCGTCTTGTAACAGTAGAGGACAGGGCAGCAGAAAATGATGATATCACGGTTATAGACTTCAAGGGCTTTCTTGACGGTGAGGCTTTCGAGGGCGGTTCTGCCGAAAATTACAGTCTGACACTCGGCAGCGGTGCATTTATACCCGGATTCGAGGAGCAGATAATAGGTCATAAGGCAGGGGAGGAATTTACTATTGATGTTACATTCCCCGAGGACTATCAGGCAGAGGAACTCAAGGGTAAGGCCGTACAGTTTGAAATAAAACTGCATGAGGTAAAAACACATGAACTTCCCGAGCTTGACGATGAATTTGTTAAGGATGTCAGCGAATTTGACACCGTTGACGAATATAAGGCAGATCTCAGAACAAAGCTTGAGGAAAAACGTAAGACGGAAGCTGAGAACAGTAAAGAGTCTCAGATTGCCGAAAAGCTCAGCGAGCTTCTCGAAGCTGAGATTCCCGAGGCTATGTTTGAGAACCGTATAGATGGAATAATCAATGAGTTCTCAACGAATCTGCGTTCACAGGGTCTGGATATCAATACTTATATGCAGTATACAGGTCTTACGGAGGAAAGACTTCGTGACACATACCGTGACAGAGCGGAGTCACAGGTTAAGGTAGGACTTGCATTAAGAAAGATTGCAGAGCTTGAAGGTCTTAAGGCAAGCGAGGAGGATATAGAAAACCAATACAATGAGCTTGCCGAAAGCTATAAAACAGATGTTTCAAGAGTAAAGGCAGCTTTTTCCGCTAAGGATATAGCAAAGGATATTGAGGCAGAAAGAGCTATGAATTTTGTTAAGGAAAACGCTGTTGAAAAAACAGATGAATGAGTATTTTCCGAAATTGAATAAAATATAATTTTATTGGTAAATATAGTTAATGAGACGGAGGTAATTGGCATGGCATTGGTACCTTATGTAATTGAGCAGACAAACAGAGGCGAGCGTTCGTATGATATCTATTCAAGACTTCTTAATGACAGAATTATCATGCTTACCGAGGAGGTAAACAATGTAACTGCAAGTCTTGTTGTTGCACAGCTTCTGTTCCTTGAGGGACAGGATTCGACAAAGGATATAAGCCTTTATATAAACAGTCCCGGAGGATCCGTGACGGACGGTATGGCCATATATGATACTATGCAGTATATTAAATGCGACGTATCAACGATATGTATGGGTATGGCAGCAAGTATGGGTGCATTCCTTCTGGCGGCAGGTGCAAAGGGAAAGCGTTTTGCTCTTCCGAACAGTGATATAATGATTCACCAGCCCAGCGGCGGCGCCCAGGGTCAGGCAACTGATATTATGATTCATGCGGATCATATTATACAGACAAAGAAAAAACTAAACACTATTCTTTCGGAAAATACGGGACAGCCGTATGATGTTATAGCAAGAGATACCGAGCGTGACAACTTTATGACAGCTCAGCAGGCTCTTGATTATGGTCTTATTGATAAGGTAATTACACAACGATAAGGAGTTGCACAAATGGCAAATAAGGACGATGGCAAAAGAAGCGTGACCTGTTCCTTCTGCGGAAAACCGCAGGAGCTTGTCGGACGTATCATACAGGGTGCGGGTGCATATATTTGCGATGAATGTGTGCTTCTCTGTAATGATATACTCAAAGGTAACGGAGATCCGGACGAGGATGAAAGTTTTTTCCCCGACTTCAGTGCACTTCCCAAACCTATGGAGATAAAGGCACTGCTTGACGAATATGTTATCGGTCAGGATGAAGCAAAGATATCGCTCGCCGTATCCGTATACAATCATTACAAAAGAATTAACTATCACGAAGAGGACGATGTTGCTCTTAACAAGAGTAATATACTTTTGCTCGGTCCGTCAGGTGTGGGTAAGACGCTCCTTGCACAGACGCTTGCGAGGATCCTTGATGTGCCGTTTGCCATTGCAGACGCTACAACACTTACCGAAGCAGGTTATGTGGGTGAGGATGTTGAAAACATCCTTCTTCGTCTTATTCAGGCTGCGGATTACGATGTAGGCAGGGCGGAGCGTGGAATTATCTATGTTGATGAAATAGACAAAATTGCGCGAAAGTCCGAGAACCCGTCGATAACCCGTGATGTAAGCGGTGAGGGTGTTCAGCAGGCACTGCTTAAAATACTTGAGGGAACGGTTTCTAATGTTCCGCCCACAGGAGGAAGAAAACACCCGCAGCAGGAGTTTATACAGATTGACACGTCCAATATTCTGTTTATATGCGGAGGGGCGTTTGACGGTCTTGAAAAGACGGTTGAAAGGCGTCTCGGTTCGTCCTCGCTCGGTTTCAATGCTGAGATAAAAACCAAAACCGAGCTCGATACAACAAGCTGGATGCAGGAGGTTATTCCGCAGGATCTTGTTAAGTTCGGACTTATTCCCGAGCTTGTCGGCAGACTGCCCGTTGTTACCGCACTTAACGGTCTTGACGAAAATGCTCTTGTGCGTATTCTGGAGGAGCCTAAGGATTCTCTTGTAAAGCAGTATACAAAGCTCTTCGCGATGGATAATGTGAGTCTTGTGTTTGAGGAGGGTGCCCTTCTTGAAATTGCAAGGAAGGCAATAGAACGTCATACGGGAGCAAGGGGACTCCGTTCCATAATGGAGGAGCTTCTCAAAAATCTGATGTATGAGGCTCCGTCCGATGAAACGATATCCAAAATAATTATAACCGCTGAGGCTGCAAAGGGCGAGGGAGAGCCGGTTGTCGAGCGTGCAAAGACAAAACGCAGAACACACAAAGCCTCATCTGCAAAATCAACAAGACAGAAAGCAAAGCGTGACCCGGCTTAATTATAATGGTGTTAAAAGCCGTTACAATGTAGTGTGGGACATCAGTAATGTTGCTGAATAAAAACAAAAATCAAGAGTATCCACACAAACGTTATAGAAGGCGTTTTGCGGATGCTCTTTTTTGTTCCGGCAGGGGGAGGTTTTATGAAATTTACAACTGTTCTTATGGATGCGGATAATACCATATTCGATTTTCCTTTATGTGAATATAATGCTCTGAAAAATACATTGATAAATTCAGGTCTGGAATTTAATGATTATATTTATAACAGCTTCAGTGTTATAAATGACAGATTGTGGAAGAAATTGGAGCAGAATAAAACGACACGTTCCGAGTTGAAAATACAGCGTTTCAGAGAACTTACGGAAAAATGTTTTCATGGATTCGGTAATGCCACAGAGCTTGCAAAGGAATATGTACTACAGCTTTCAATGCAGGGTATACTTATAGACGGTGCATATGATGCACTGGAAGAATTATCCGGATTATTTGACATATATATAATAACAAACGGTCTTAAGCTTGTACAAAGAGGACGTTTTGCCCGTACAAGCATAACCCGGTTTATAAGAAAAATCTATATTTCCGAAGAGATAGGATATCAGAAGCCAATGAAGGTTTTTTTTGATTATGTACTTTCGGATATTCCGGAAAAGGATAAGGACAAAATTCTCGTTGTTGGGGATTCCCTTACATCCGATATGCAGGGCGGCAGAAATTCGGGACTTACAACCTGTCTTTATGACCCGGAAAACCTTATTGAAATGCCGAACAATCTTTGCGATTACAAAATAGATACTCTTTTGAAAATAAAGGATATCTCCCTGGGGGACATGATATGAGATTTACTGTTCCGGATGAGCTTGACGGCATAAGTGTAAAGGATTTTTTAAGAAAACACTGTCATGTATCTTCAAGGACCCTTGCAAAACTCAAAAGAACGAATATGGGAATTACCTGCAACGGTGAACATATACGCAGTATTGATATACTTCATGCCCGGGATATGGTTGAGCTTACATTTCCGAAGGATGTGATGTACATAGAACCTGTGGATTTATCCGTTGAAACAGTGTATGAGGATGAACAGGTGATAATATTCAATAAACCGCCTTATATGCCCGTGCATCCGGTGAAGGATTACCGACTTAACACACTTGCAAATCATGCGGCTTTTCATGCAATAAGTATGGGGGAGAATTATATTTTCCGTGTTGTAAACAGGCTTGATAAAGACACATCAGGTCTTGTGCTTGCCGCAAAAAATGCTTATGCCGCCGCATTTCTGAAAAATCATACCGATAAGCTTTATATTGCCTTATGCGAAGGAAAAATTGAAGGCAGCGGGACGATTGATAAGCCGCTGCGTCTTAAAGAGGGGCATGGCATTCAGCGTGAGATAGGAGAGGGGGGCGTCAGAGCCGTGACCCACTATAAAGTCGCGGAAAATTACGGGGATGAATATACCCTTCTTGAAATTCGTCTTGAAACAGGAAGGACGCATCAGATAAGAGCTCATTTTTCCTGCACGGGTTATCCGCTTGCAGGCGATGATATGTACGGAGGAAGCAGGGAAAAATTTCCCCGACAGTGTCTGCATTGTGCAGAAATATGTTTTACACATCCGGAAAGCGGAAAGACTGTAACTGTGCGTAAGAATAAGGATTTTTTTGAAGAGATAAAGTAATCGGAAAGAATAATGGCCGGGAGCTGTTGTATCAGTTGTGGAAAATCTGATACAGCAGCTCATATTTTTTGTATAATATTTATTGATATTCCTATAAATGCGGTTCTTAAAACAGGTATATAAGCATATACTTAAATATATCACAGCTTGCGGACGGCATATTATCGGAGGAGGCGATAAGAAATATTTGTCTAAAGCAGGGATACATAAATTATGGAAATTATTATGCAGGCTCAAACGGTATGGATTTTGAATAATATATAATGTGCCGAATTCGTAAGCGGTGATTATTTTTGTTCGCAGGGGACAAAATATTATTATCGGCACAAAAATTTAAAAATTCGGAGCGTGAAAAGCTATGCTGGTCAGACGAGGAGATATTTATTATGCAGACCTGAGTCCCGTTGTAGGTTCGGAGCAGGGCGGGATACGTCCCGTACTGATAATACAGAATAATATAGGAAACAGATACAGCCCGACGGTGATAGCGGCAGCTATTACAAGCAGAGGTTCAAAAGCCAAGCTTCCGACTCATATTAAACTGTATGCGGACCATAGCGGTCTGGCTAAGGATTCGGTTGTATTACTTGAGCAGATACGGACAATAGACAAAACACGTCTTAAGGAAAAGATGGGAACACTGAGTCCCTATGATATGTATAAGGTTGACGAGGCATTGTCAATAAGCTTCGGTCTGGCTGCCGAAAATGTACACAGACCTGCAACATAACCGTAATTCTTCAGACCGTAATATAATGCCGCACAGGGTGTTTAAGCAGCGGATAAACAAAAAACAAACACCCTATGCGGTTATTTTCAATTTTTTTGGACTAAACAGAGTTAAATTGATTAAAGACAAATTATTTGCTTTTCCTGTGCTATCATGTTTTTGTCGGACGGCAAAAGGGGGGAGAGTGAGAAGCTTGGAGCAGACGATATATATTGACATACTGTTTTGTGTAAATTTTGTAATAGATTATATAATATTGCTTACGGTAAAAAAATTCATGTCATTAAGCTGTAAAAGGCGAAGGCTGTTCTTTGGTGCAGCGGTTGGCGGGGTGTCATCGTTTATCATTCTTCTGCCTCCAATATCTTCAGGATTATCAATGGTCGTAAGTTTTCTGACAGCCTGTGCAGTAGTTGCCGCAGCATTTGCACCGCTTGAAAGGGTAAGATTCATAAAGACGGCGGCCTCTTTTTTTCTCATAAGCTTTGGCTACTGCGGAGCAATGATAGCAATATGGATGTTGTTTTCATCAAAAAGTATAATTGTACGCAACAGCAGTGTTTATATAGCAATGTCGCCGCTCACACTTGTTATAACAACTTTGGTTTGTTATGTAATCCTGAGAGTGATTATGCGGATAACGGGCAGGGGAGATACGGGCGATACCGCCTGTATGGTGAAAATCAGATATAAAAACAGGGATATAAGCTGTAGGGGTAAGTTGGATACGGGCAACAGCCTTAAGGAGCCGTTTTCGGGGGATATGGCAATAGTCGTAAGGCAGGAGCTTTTTAAGGATTTTCCGGAGCTGGAAAATACGGAGTTGTCAGGGGAAATGCCGAAAGGAATAAGAATGATACCGTATTCATCTGTGGGGGGAGAGGGAGTTATGGCTGCGTTCCGTGCGGATAATATCTGTATTGAAATTGGCGGGAGGAGGTTTGATGTTTCAGCATATATAGCACTTTGCAAAAACGGAAGAATAGTAGGGGATGCGGATGCACTTGTACCGGCGGAGCTTATTCCCTGAAAATGTATATGAGCATGAGAAACAGGCGGCTACGAAAACTGACAGTGTATATATTGCACAAAGGGGTATGATATGAGTAAATTGAAAGAGATTTCTGAGTTGGCAGTCAGCGGCATTGCAAAGCTTCGTATGATGATTATGGGCAAAGAGGGGATATATTACATAAACGGCCCCGAAACATTACCTCCGCCTCTCAATGCGGAGGAGGAAAATGAAATTATGCAGCGTATTCAGAATGGTGATGAAAGTGCAAGGGAGCCGCTTATAACGCATAATCTGAGGCTTGTTGTGTATATAGCGAAAAAATTTGAATCATCAAATCTGTGCGTTGAGGATCTTATATCAATCGGGACAATAGGACTTATCAAGGCTGTCAATACATTCCGACCGGAAAAGGGAATAAAACTTGCCACCTATGCATCACGCTGTATCGAAAATGAAATACTTATGTTTTTGCGTAAGACTTCACAGCAGAAAAACGAAATTTCAATTGACGAACCGCTTAATGTGGACTATGACGGAAACGAGCTTCTTATTGCCGATATTCTCGGCAGCGACAGCGATATGGTCAATATGCGTATAGAAAAGGAATCGGAGGAAAATCAGTTGCTGCAGGCTGTAAACCGTCTTAATGAGCGTGAGTTTTCCATAATGGAGCTTCGGTTCGGTCTTAACGGAAAGAAGGCACATACACAAAAGGAAGTGGCGGATATGCTGGGAATATCTCAGTCGTATATATCACGTCTTGAAAAGAAGATAATACGACGTCTGAAAAGAGAAATCAGCGACGACAGCAAGAGTGCATGATAATAAGCCGTATAAAAAGAACTCCTTACTTTCATTTTTGGAGGTAAGGAGTTCTCCTATTAAAATTATTTTACCGGCACGGGTTCTTTTTCCTTGGTAAATTTATAATATGTTTTTTAATCAAAACAACGACCGGATTTACGCATTGAGAGCCGACCGCTGCATTAATGTTATACGCAAAAATGTTATGTCCGTCAGAGGTGATTTTAAACAAAAATGCATGATAACCATTGTGATACAATTGACACATAAGGATATTTAAATAAAAATATCACTCCTTATGTTTGACAATTAGTTGTTGACAAATAAAGATTTATTATGTATAATAACACTTGTGCCGAAAGCAGGCGGAAAGTTTTTTATTTATATATGCGGGTGTGGCGGAATTGGCAGACGCGCCAGATTTAGGTTCTGGTGGCAAAACCGTGCAGGTTCAAGTCCTGTCACCCGCATTGCAGGAAAATCCATTGTTATAAATATTGCGTTCAACTATCTTGTCGAACGCAATATTTTTTATTTTAGATTTTTAATCTAATGGATAAAGAGAAGTCCCCCGCCTTTAAGACGGGGGATAAATCTATCTGTCAGCCGCTCTTTATTAATTCATGTGTTTTTTCTTTTTGCTTGAAACAATTGCTATGGTTATAACAGAAATAAGGACGGAAACAGTTAAAATTGTAATGGGTGTTGCGTTTTCTCCGGTGCTTACAGGGTTATTATCGGTGTTTTGATTATCTGTACTTATATTCTGATTGTTGTCTGACGGTTCGTTATCGGAGGGTTCGGATGTTACACCGATAGTCGGATTTCTGTCAGGTTCAGATGCGACATTGGAGGACTGTTCGTCCGAAGGCTCGGAGGGTACATCAGAAGATTGCTCGTCCGAAGGCTCAGAGGGTACATTGGAGGATTGTTCGTCCGAAGACTCGGAGGGTACATCGGAGGATTGCTCGTCCGAAGGTTCAGAGGGTACATCGGAAGATTGCTCGTCCGAAGGCTCAGAGGGTACATCGGAGGATTGCTCGTCCGAAGGCTCAGAGGGTACATCGGAGGATTGCTCGTCCGAAGGTTCAGAGGGGTCAACGTTCATAGTTATCGGTAATACAAGTGCTTGACCGTAAACTCTCCAGATTCCTTCATAAAAATCTAAATACGGCACATTGAGGTCTTCATATTCATAGTCAGGAAGATAACCTTCAGGTATGTGTATATCATCTGCTTCAACATAACCCGGAGTTGGGAATTGATATATTTGACTATCTATGATTTCACCACTATCAGTATTTTGATAGTATATTGTACAGGTATAATCACTTGCGGATACAGGCACCTGATTTCCGTCGTCATCATAGTTTATCATTTCAACATTGAGTATAATGTCACGGTCTGCAACAAACTTGCCGTCATTATTGCTTACGTTTACGGTTATGACGTCTTCCTGATTATCAGCTTTGATAAATCCGAATTCTCCCGATAAAAGAAGATCTTCAGTTACATCAAGTACATTTTCTCCAATATGCAGTCCGTAATCCGCAGCAAAAAATTCCGTTCCATGATAAACAAACCTAACAGGGAAAAATTCTCCTTCTAAGGTTGTGGCAGTAACAGTTGTAATTTCCGAAGCAAAATGTGCTTTAGTGCCATTTTCATCATCATATCCGGATTTTATTCTTACCTCAAAGTTATATGTTGTGTTCGGTTCAAGCAAGTCAAATTCAGGACTGTCCTGCCATTCTCCGTCCGGTAATCTGTATTCGCATCCATCCGCTGTACTAAGTCTGATATAATCTGCAGCTATATCTTCTACCGTTACAACCGGTGCATCAGGTCTGTCCGCAATTTCAATTGTAGAAATATCCGAAACAAATCCGCTGTTTTCATCTGCCATTTTCCATACATGGTAGGTTACTCCCGGCTTAAAAGATATTGTTTTATTTGTATCTATGTGTATTTCGGTAAAATTATCCTCACTGCTGCTCCATACAGTGTTAGGACCGCAGGCAAAATTTGAAGCTTCGGCTGTTAAATCTACAGGATCGGACGGCAGCGAGAGATATTGCCGTTTAGGTATATACAGATATCCCGAAAAATCCCCTGTTTGCTTATCCGATATAACAAAATATTCGTATTCGTTATTGTCGTTGTTAAGAACGGAATAATCCGATACTGAAGAACCGTTGGGGATGAACTTTCCGTTTTTATCAACTACTTCATAGATATCTTCATTATAGCTTATCGTTTCTTTTTCATAATCTATAGAGATGTCATCGTATTTGTTTATGTTTATGAGTTTTAAAACATAAGTTGTTGTATTTTTTCCTTCACCGGAAACTTCAATTTTTATTTCCTTGCTGCCTTCATTGGCTGAAAGTGAATAATAATCCGTCCATTCGTCTGAGGCTGTTTTTTTGCCGTCTACTTCTATATTATCTTCACTTCTGGGACAAAATCTTATTTTTTTGTTTGCCTTAAGATAAATTTCAACAGGCTCCTTATCATTTATTTCGAGATTATTTACAGTGCCGTTATCTGAAACTAAGTCGCAAAGCTGAGCGGAAGCCATTGTATATGTGCGGCTTACTTTGTTTCCCGTTTTACCGTCTTTTACACCCCAGGCAGTAATTGTACAGGGTTTATCAATAGTAATTGCACCATCATAAGTTTTTACATCTCCGCCATCGATCTGATAGTTTATTGTTTGATCGCCGTCAAGATATAATTTTGTTCCAATTGCTATCGGACCTTCAAGTTCCGAAAATCTGACATTAGAGATAGCTTCATTGTCTTCAGGCAACGGATTTGTAAATGCTTTTATACACGCACAGCTCATTATACAGTGTATTGCCGGATTTAATGAACTGTCAAAATATGAATATTCATTTACATCTTCCCACATATCGCCGTCAGGACTTATAAAACCTACTCCCTTGGAAACAGAATATTCAAGCTCATCTTTTCTTACGCTTGAGTAAGAACAATTAACTGCAACAGGGTACTCATAATTAGGATTGGAAAGTTTTACAATAACCGAAAAATCAGTATTTTTCGTAAGCTTTACAGCATTTTCAAGTTCAATGGTGTGATATCCTGCATAAGGCTCAGTATTAGTTTCGCCCGAATATACAAGTTTACCTGATTTAGGATCTTTTGATGACAAATCGGTATAAATGCTTATCTGATACTGAGTATCGGCATCAGTCGTATAAAATGATACAGCTTCGAGCTGTTCATTGTCCTTAGCTGTAAAAAGATTTGCCGCATAAGCAGTTTTGTCCTCGTCTCCATTAGTATAATTGCTGTTTAGTAATAATTGATAGCCTGTTAAGTCATATTGATAGTTTGTGGTATAATTGTCTGCCGATTCAAGATTATAAAAACATTTAGGGTTATAACATACACTTTTGTCGTAATATGAAAGCCAGAAAAAACCGCTGTCACCATAATCTGCTCCCCAACTGTTTTCAATAAGCCAGGCACCGTTATGTTCCGGTTGGTGATCCGAATTGAAATTTTCTTTGGGATAATTATCGTCCCAGCCGACAACCAAAACCGCATGGTTAGAAATTTGATCATCATAACAATAGTGGGAATTTGTTTTGTAATTATAGTATTCATCTGAAGAATTATAATCTATAGTTGTACATCCGTATTCGATAATGGTACTTTTCAATAAATCTGAGTTAAGTTCAGAATTGCTTTTATCAGATGGTACGAACAGGACATCCTGAAGATGAAAATCAGCATCATATCGAAGGTCTTCAAAAGAGGATAGATCCATATTATAATCATCTATCGCACTGTATGGAAGCTTATCAGACAAAACAGGACCTTTCCAGGCGGACATAGCTGCAGCCGAGACAATATATGAACCACCGAAATCAAATATTGAAGAACTATAATCTCTGGCTCGTTCATAAAGTTCACTTTCGGCAAGACCTGCGTAGCTGAACCAGGCGAGATGTGCTTTTGAGAGAGAAATTGACGGAAACTGTTTAATGATTCCGGATTCTGCGGAAGAATTTGCTGCAAACGCCCAACAAGTTCCGTAAGAGCCTTGATTTTCAACTCTCGGGACTCTTCCGTAATCACGCAGATCATAACTTTCCGGCAGTTCATTTTCGTTTAAGTTTTTAGCAAGACTGCTGTTTTTGTATGAATCGGCAAGATAACTAAAATCAATAGGTGAAGGAATATTTGTGCCATAATCATCCGGTGATTTAAGGTATTGGACAAACTCCTTACTCACGGGTGCTATTGAACTTGAATGATCTGCATCCGCGGATATATATTCCTTTTTATCAGGTGTGGCGGCTGATGCTTGGCTGTCTTTTGATCCTGTTACTGCAAATGCGGGAGTTGCACATGACAGGATCGTTAGTGCTATGAAAGCACTTAAAGACCGTTTTGGAAATTTTGTTTTCATTTCACCTACTCCTTATTTAATAAATTTGCCTGTCGTTTATCGGTTGCTGAACCTTTTTCGACAGTCATCTTAATAATGTTAATTATAAACTATTTCAGGTAGATTGACAATATATCAAGAATATTTTATTTAAGGATGCGAATGTTTTTTTCTGCATCTTCAAGTATTTTTTTTACGTCTGCTCCTTCAATATCAAGTCCTTCGGCAGAGATAAGAACGGTATCCTTTATTCCGTAAAATCCTTTTACGAGGGCATCAACATATTCAAAGCCGAAATTATGAAAAATCTTTCCTCCGGCTGTTGTAACGTAATAAAGTTTATCCGCATTACATAGTCCTTTCGGGACACCTTCGTCAGTATAACCGAAGGTCAGACCGCGAATTGTGATGTTTTCAAAATAAACCTTAAGTGCGGACGGGAATGACATATCCCAATACGGAGCTGAAATAACAATGATATCGGCATCGGCAAAAAGACGTGCATTTTCAAATTCCGGAGCGGAAAAATTGCCGTCTGCAATAAGTTTTTCACGTTCTTCCAATGCACTGAGAGTAAGTGGAGCAATACCGCAGTTGTCAGTATTAATCTGCGTTATTTTACCGTCAAGTAAGTTTAAAAGCTTTTCGGCTAATTGATTTGTGCGTGAATCAGGTCTTATACAGGCATTAATGTACAAAATTTTTTTCATAGTGCATCCTCACTTAAATGTAGTTATTTATTGAATGTATGCAATAACATTCTAAGGTAATCATAACATAAAGAATTTATAATTTAAAGAAGAATATTTGCACATCAATAAAAAATATTTTTACAAAATTCTTACATATCCATGATATTTATGTTATTTGTCTGCTTTATTATTAAATAGATAAATGTTATAATATTGACGTTGCAAAATATTGAAAGGATATTGATAGAATGATAAAATTGCTTATTGCAGAAGATGATGAAAATATAAGAAAGATGCTTGAAGTCACAGTATCTATTGCAGGATATGAATCCGACACTTGCGGCGATGGACTTGAAGCAACGGAGAAAATAAAACATAATAATTATGATTTAGTTTTACTTGATATAATGCTCCCGGGATGCAGCGGATTTGAGGTTGTTAAAAACATCAATACAGAAAAGACACCTGTAATTTTTCTTACGGCACTTCAGGATGTAACGGATAAGGTAAGGGGTCTTAAGCTTGGTGCGGAGGATTATGTTGTAAAGCCGTTTGAACCTGTGGAGCTTCTTGCAAGGATAGAGGTAATACTGCGAAGGAGAAACAAGCATAAAACTGTTTTTATATACGGTGATATAACCGTCGATGTTGCAAAGCATACAGTAAAAAAGAATGACAGGGATATAACCCTGACTCCCAAGGAATTTGAGCTTTTTGTGTATTTTCTGAAAAACATTGATATTGCCCTGACAAGGGAAAGATTGCTTTCGGTTGTATGGGGATATGATTTTACGGGAGAAACAAGGACGGTTGACGCTCATGTACAGCAGATAAGAAAAAAGCTTGAAATCCAGAATTCACTTATTACGGTGCCTAAGCTCGGATACAGACTTGAAAATAAAGAGTGAGGAGAAAGTCTTTGAAACTTTGGTTCAAAATATTTATTTCGACATTATTTCTTGTTATAGCAATGATTAATATAACAGTTGCCGTTATACTTACGAATAATCGTTCGCTTATGATTTCAAGAGAAAGAAGCCGTGCTGTTTCTTCTCATGAATTTATTTGTGCGACATTAAAAAACAATGTAGCTTATGAGCGTCTGAGGTCGGATCAGTTTGTTATGTCAAAAGATGCTATTGATGATATAGTAAAAAATACGATACTAAAGCAGTTCGCTGAAGATAATATTACCATTATATATGACGAAAAAGGGGAGCTTACACGTATCGGGAGCGATAGTGTGAATCCCTCGGAATTACTGGATAAAATAAAAAGCAAAAATGATATTTATTCTCTGATTAATGATTTTAACGGAAAATCATATATTTTTGCGGCTTCGGAAATAATTCTTGAAGAGAACGAGTATTATGTAGTTACCTCCCAGGATATAACGGAAATATACACAGAGGGAGAAAGACAACTGAGATTTGCACAAATGCTTTCAGTTATACTCGCCTGTGTCACCGCATTGATTTTGCTTATTATGATAAAGCTGTTTTTATGTCCGCTTGCGGAAATCAATAAATCCATAAACGAAATATCACATGGGAATTACTCCAAACGTCTTAAGGTAAAGGGAAGCGAGGAGTTGAAAAGACTTTCCGAAAATATAAATAAAATGGCAGGCTCGGTTGAGGAAAATTATAATAAAATAGAAACGGTCGCAGAGGAACGGAAACGTTTTATTGACAGTCTTGCACATGAGATAAAAACTCCGCTGACATCAATACTCGGCTTTGCTGAAATACTCAGGATAAAGAAAAATATTTCCCCCGATGAGTTAAGTGAATATTCGGGAATAATAGTGGATGAAGCCAAGCGTATACGTTCACTTTCGGGAAAGCTTATGGAGCTTATATCATCAGGAAACGGCTCTCTTGAACTCAGACCGGTGAATACGGAGAATATACTGGGAGATCTGAAAATAGCTTTTATGCCGATAGTACAGGCAAAAGGGATTGAGCTTACGGTTTATTGTGAGCCGCTGACAATAAATGCCGACCGGGATATATTTAAATCCCTTATATATAATCTTTTGGACAATGCCGTAAAGGCTTCGGGCGAGGGAGGAAAAATATACCTTTCCTGCAAACGTGACGGAGATTATGCAGTGTTTTCCGTAAAGGACAGTGGAATAGGAATATCCGAGGAGGACAGGAAGCATATATTTGAGGCATTCTATATGGTGGATAAATCACGTTCAAGAAAACAGGGCGGAGTAGGTCTGGGTCTTGCATTATGTGCTGAAATAGCAAAAAAACATAATGCCCGGATAACACTTGAAAGCACACCCGGAAAGGGTACAGAGGTGCAGGTATTGATAAAAACGGCGGAGGTAGGCAATAATGAGGCTGAATAAAAAGATAATAGTTTCTCTTGTACTGATAGGGGCAATAGGATTAACGGAAATATTCGGCATAGCAGTATGCGGAAATATGATTCCGGATTATAAAAATCAGATATTTAAGGAAAGTAAATCCGACAGTACCCGTCTGATGTTTATTAATGACGAGGACAGCTCACGATTTTATCCGTGGCTTAAATATAATAAGTATGATGTTCTGGATTATGAAGGATATGTTCAGAAATGCTGTGACGAGAAAATCGAGGAATATAAATCAGTGACTAAAGAAACTGCCATGGATGTAGAAATTAAAGAGCTTACCATGGATGTGCTGTACGAAAATGTTATACAATATCTTATTGGTGAGTCGGAAAAAAACGGAATTCAATTTGATGAAAAGAATGTGAGTTCTGAAGAACTTAAAGAGGCATACAGAAGCGTAAACCCAAAGTATAGGGAGGAACTGAACCAAGAAATAAAAATTATTAACAGTATATTTGATAATGAACGCCGTGCTGTTGAAAACACTGATTTTGTAAGTAACTCAGTTATAGACAGGAATACAAAATTATTATATATAGAAGATTTTGAATATACAGGAATAGATAAAAAAAGACATAGGATGGATCTTGTTTTGAGTATGGCGGATTACAAACTTGAATTTTACAGATTGCGGGAGGAAACAAATAAGAC
>CANPXK010000002.1 GCA_947585965.1 uncultured Clostridia bacterium | reverse complement strand
CTGTTATATTTTCCGACTCATTTTTAAAATATGATTTAATCGAAGAGTCGAATTTGCAATAACTTCACTCTTCACTCTTCACTCCGAATGAGCAATACTCAGTGACTTTTACTATAAATTTAGATTGGAAAAATTACGCTTTACAGCTTGTAAATTACGATTGCCGCTTCTTGTTTTTAAGTCGCTTTGCATTCGATAAATTACACTGATATTATACAACAACGCCTTTTGAATTGCAAGACGCATATTCGTATCGCCATTGATCTCTCGTTGACCGCAGCTTTACCGACTTGCGCCGGTAAAGCTGCTGCTTTTTTATATTTTTTATTTGCAAAGGGCTTCTATAAATTGCAATATAAAATGTCCGTGAAATTAAGCGACATTTAGTTTTAAAATAAACTCATTGGAGGATAATCCGCCAAAAATACGTCGAGGGTAATTGTTAATCCAATGCTCAATGAGTTTAATTCTCTTTAGGGAGAATTTGCTTATATCTGCCCCCTTTGGAACAAATCTTCTGATAAGCTTATTTGCATTTTCATTTGAACCTCGCTCCCATGAGCTGTACGGATGAGCATAATAAACCTTAGTTCGACTCTCTGCCCTGATACAGGAACGCTCTATACCTTCAAAATCGAGATTTTCACAGCCATTATCACAAGTAATAGTCTTAAAAGTATCTTGAAATTTTTCAGCTCCAATCTTCTTCTCAAGTTTATCAAGAGTTTTAACAACGCAGTATTCTGACTTTGAAGGCATTTTAAAAATATATTCTAATCGGGTCATTCTTTCTGTCAGTACAAGTAAAACTGTCTTTGTTCCTCTTTTTCCGACAACCGTATCCATTTCCCAATGCCCGAATTCACTACGATTATCTATAAACTCGGGACGCTCACTTATACTCGTTCCTTTTTGATTGTTCACAGCCGTTCTTATGTGTTTATAATTACGCTTTTTCCCATTCTTTTTTATGGGAAGATCGGAATTTGTTAAATTCGGAAATAATCCAATATCAATGTAATTATAAATAGTTTTAAAGCAAATGCTTCTTTTATGCTCATTCGATTCTTTCTTGATTTCTTCTGCTGCTGCATAAGGCGATTTTTTCTCATTAATTATCTTTTTTTCTATAGTTTCTACTAATTCATAATCATTTGCTATTTTAAGTCCCGGTCCCTTTGCTGTGGCATTGTAATCATGCTTTTGCTGTGCAACTTCGGCACTGTATTCCGTCCTTGTTGTTAAATCGCTGTTCAACAATTCTACTTCTCCACGTTTTATCTCTCTTCTGATTGTCCTCTCGCTTCAACCTCCCAATTGCTTCCCTATCTCTGCCGGTTTCAGCCCTAATTTTTTAAGGGCTTCCAATTTTATCCTTTCTTCGTAATTTAGGTGTTTACCTTTTCTGCTTTTTGTGCTATCATATACTTGACTCATTTTGTTGCCTCCGTCCTTTGTTGGTTTGGTCACTTAACATTGTACCACAGGCTCCAATATGAGTCTATATTTTTTTGTACTTTCCGGTCATTTTATTATACAACTTAGCGTTTGAAATAGAATTAAAAATAGAAAAAAGCGATCCGGTGATTTTGCTGAGTCAGTATGTGGAGGAAATGGATTTAACTGACTTGTATTCCACTTATGAAAGAATAAGGGAAAATCAGGCAACACCGAGACAGCTTTTAAAGATATTGCTATACGGATATATGAATCGTGAGTATTCGAGCAGAGCAATAGAAACAAGATGTAAACGGGATATCAATTTTATGTATCTGTTGGAGGATAAACCGGCTCCGAATCATGCAACTAAAAAAGATTATGCTATGCTGAACGGTCAATTAAAACCGGCATATAATTTACAGCATGGAGTAGATTCTGAATATATTGTCCGGCTGACTATCGGACCGCAGCATTCAATTAAAAGGTTCCTTTGGTAATACTAAACAGGACATGGGATTCCGTAGGTATCTTAGCAGGGGAAAGCAAAATGTAACTGCCGAAAGCATTCTTTTAGCCATGGCTCATAACATTAACAAGCTCCATAGAAAAATTCAATCTGATAGGACGGGAAATTATCTGTTTGATTTGAAAACTATTGCTTGAATTTTGATATTCAAAAATTGTACACTAAAAAAATTGACGTAATTCGGTTACGTCTTTTTGTCATGCAATTTTTTTGTTTTTATCATTTTTGACAGGGTATTTTACATTCATTTTATATATTTATTTTCTTTTATGCAAAAATGTAAGGGCTGACGCACTGCGTTTTTTTACGCTTGTGCGTCAGCCCCCGTTTTCTATATTGTCATACCTTTTGTCCACACAACCCTATTTCACAAATACACAAGTGTGTTTGATTTGTCGGTGCAGGAGTGGAAAAACACAAAAACAGCAAGTCACAAAAACTTTATCAAAAGCCTTGAAAGTGGCTTGAAATCAGCACTTTCTGTCCATTGCTCAGTCACATTTAGTCATCAACACCACGCACTCAACATGCCCCGTCCTCGGGAACATATCCACGGGAACAGCTTTTCTTGCAGAGTACCCCTTTTCCTTAAAAATAGCCAAATCCCTTGCAAGAGTAGCGGGATCACATGAAACATATACAATTCTATCCGGCAACATTCCCGAAACGATGGAAATCAGTTCACTGCCGCAGCCCTTTCTGGGTGGGTCAAGTATAATACAATCGGGTCGAACACCTTCATCATAAAGTAACCTTGCAGCCTCAATAGCGTCGGAACATATGAAGCGTACATTTTGTATGCCATTAACTTCTGCATTTTTCTTTGCATCCTCTATTGCCTGCGGTACAATTTCAACTCCGATAAGGCTTTTTACCCTCGAAGCCATAGAAAGACCAATGGTACCTGTTCCGCAGTACATATCAAGAAGGGTTTCATTTGAATTAAGATTTGCTAACTCTGCAGCAATACCATAAAGCTTTTCCGCAGCATCTCTGTTTACCTGATAGAATGACAGAGGCGATATTCTAAATTTCAAGCCGCAGAGTTCATCGGTAATATATCCGTCACCATAGAGATTTCTGCATTTTTTGCCCGTAATTACATTAGTCCTTTCCCTGTTGATATTAAGCACAACAGTCTTAAGTTCCGGCAACTCATCCTTAAGAAGTTCAATAAGCTTTTCTTCATTTTTAAGTCTGTCCGAATTGGCTATAATGCAAACCATAAGCTCGCCTGTTTTTTTTGAATAACGCAAATACAGATGCCTTAGTACGCCTTTATGAATTGCCTCATCATATACCGACTCACCTGAAATATTTGCCCATTTCAGGAATACATCAACAGCCTTGTTAAAGGATTCGGACTGCAATGGACAATAATCAAGAGGTATCACTCTATGACTTCTCGGAGCAAAGAAACCGACTCTGATCTTATCGTTAATATCACGGGTAATCGGAAGCTGAGCCTTATTTCTATAAGCATTACACGATGGCGAAGGAACAATATCACCTATTATATTTCCGTCAATACCGCCTATTCTTGTGAGTGCATCATATACTCTTTTGCATTTAAATTTCAACTCTGCGGAATAATTAATATGTCTGAAAACACAGCCTCCGCATTTATTAAATATTTCACAGTCCGAAGTAATCCTGTCATCCGATGGAGAAATTATCCTTTCAAGTCTTCCGAATGAATAGTTCTTCCCCACCTTGACAATTTTTACCTCAGCTTTATCTCCCACAGCAGTATTCGGAACAAAAACCGTCATTCCATTTATTTTAAATACTCCGTTTCCCTCGGCTGTATAATCAACAGCCTCGCCTAAATAAATTTTGTTTTTTTCAAGCTCCACAGAAACACCCCGAATTAATTTTTACAATATAATCATACACTACAGACCGACAAAAATCAAGAAAAAACAGTAGTTTATGTACCTGATATGATATTATGGTTTTTCTCAGAAAATAGAGGAAAAGCTCTCACATACCGTATTTAAAGCAATAAAAAAACGGATGAAATTCGCTCCGGGCACTGACCCGAAGTGTTTTTTCTCATTGTTATTGTCAAAGATTAAATTATACAACAACATACAAATGTCTGCCGGATTTATCTTTCTTATGTGCTTGATATCGTGTTTATGATATGGTAAAATGAAATTGACAAAAGCAGAAAGGAGCCGATGGTATGCCTAAGTATTTTATGCCCGTGGGTAATACGGATTTTAAGGAAATCAGAGAAACGGGGCTGTATTATATTGATAAAACAATGCTCATAGATCGGCTTGTAAATCAAAGCAGAGCTAAGGTTACACTTTTTACACGTCCCCGCAGATTCGGAAAATCACTGAATATGAGTATGATTCAGCATTTTTTCGATATCAGGGAAGACAGCAAATCATTATTTCAGGGACTGAAAATACATGATAATACGGAGCTTTGCGATAAGTGGATGAATCAATATCCGACAATCCTTGTTTCCTTTAAAACCGTTGAATCCAACAATTTTGAAAATTCCGTTGCACAGCTTAGAGCAGTCATGTCAGACTTGTGCAGAGAGCACATTTATCTTTTAAATGACTCTTTTTCTGACAAGGATGATACAGAGAAATTCAAGCGTTTAAAATCGGAAAATTCAAGAATATCCGACTTAATGGATTCCCTCTCGCTATTGACCAGACTTTTGTATAATTATTACAATAAGCCTGTCATTCTTTTAATTGACGAATATGATGTACCTATGGCAAAGGGTGATGCAAACGGTTATTACAGGGAAATCACCGATATCATGAGATCCATGCTTGGTAAAGCCCTTAAGGACAACCGTTACTTGAAATTAGCTGTTCTGACAGGCTGCCTGAGAATTGCAGAGGAAAGTATTTTCACAGGACTTAACAATCTTTCAATAAAAACAATAACGGATACGGATTATGATGAATGTTTCGGATTCACAAATAAAGAAATGGATAAACTGCTTACTGATACAGGGCTTATGGAGCATCAGCCTGTGTTTAAAGAGTGGTATGACGGATATATTTTTGGCAATGAGGAAGTTTACTGCCCTTGGGATGTGCTGAATTACGTTAATGAATTGCAGGGCGATCCTGATGCACTGCCCGTGAATTATTGGGCTAATACCAGTGGGAATGATGTTATCAAAAGATTTTTGGAAAGCCGATTTGATGTGACTTCGGATTTTGAAAAGCTGCTTGGCGGGGGGTATATCGAAAAGATGATTAATCCCTATATTACTTATGGTGATCTGACGAAAGACGAAATCAATCTGTGGTCTGTTTTATATATGACCGGATATCTGACGATAATTCCCGGTTCACTGCCAAAGAGAAAACAGGGAGAAAATGACAATATGAAGGGCAGGTTTGATTTTCCGTTCAAGCTGAAGTTTCCTAATACGGAAATCAAAAAATTGTTTGAGAAAACGGTAGCGGTATGGTTCAGAGAAAGAATTTTAGAAGATGACCGTACGGAATTGTTTGCAGCTTTGTGGAGCGGCGATGCGGTACGTCTTACCGATATAATAAGCCGCTATTTACGCAGTACGATAAGCTATCACGATTACAGCGAACAGTTCTATCATGCTTTTCTGACAGGTTTGTTTTCGGGTGCAGGCAATATCAGTGTTCGTTCTAACCGTGAAGTCGGAGAAGGTCGTGCGGATGTTATTGTCAGAAACGAATATACAAATCAAGCTGTAATTATTGAGTTAAAAATCACAGACAGCCCTACAAGAGCAGATGCAAAATGCGATGAGGCGCTGCGGCAAATTGAGGATAACGGCTATGCGATACCGCTTTCGGAGGATGAGGGATATAATGTGACTGTTTACGGAGCGGTATTCTATAAAAAGAGATGTTTCATAAAAAAAGGCTGAATAAATCAAAATGGAACGAAATAATTTTCAAATGCAGTATCTTGGGAGAAAATCTCAAGGTACTGCACTGTTTTTACTTTTTTGAAAAAACGACACGAATACTTTGATATTTGTAAATAAAGAGCAGTATATAAAAAGCGGTACGGGTTACGCTTTTGTTTCTACTTGAAACTTTGTACAGGATGTGCAAATTATGACCAGATATATCCGCTTACAATTGTATCATACCGACTGTCGGTCTTCCCAAAACTATATTGTAAAACAACGATAAATACCTGTATAAGCTGTTTTTTAAATTTTAAAATCGTGGGTATGAAACATCTGAAGCAAATTTTCACTCCCGAATATGCACATTTCATCAATACTTCCCTCAACTTTTTCTTTGATTTTTTATTGTCAACCTAATATAATAAAAAGAGTTGACAATTTATACGGTATGCATTATAATATAATACCGAAGAAACATACTCGCCTTGATTCTGAAGCATTTTTCCTCCGGTGAGCAACATTTCCGGTCAGGCGGGGATTTAAACTTCGATCATCTGCTCGTTAAAAGCAGAATTTTTAAAAGCAGGTATCAATATCTAAATTGTAAACCTATGCTAAACTGTCACGTTGACAATAAACAGAAAGGAAAAAAATAATGGCTCAAACTCAAAACACAGGCAGGACACGAGAAAGGAATAATAATCGCAAAAAACTACTGACGGATTCGATATATATTGCACTGTTTGCAGCAGTGATTGCAATATGTGCACAGATTCGTTTACCGATCGGACCGATACCGTTCACTCTGCAAACGCTCGGAATTTTTCTGGCAGGAGGGCTTCTGGGAGCTAAAAAAGGAACAATCAGTGTGCTTATATACATACTTTTGGGAGCGGTAGGTGTGCCCGTTTTCAACGGATTCTCGGGAGGTCCGGGGGTGTTGTTCGGAGTTACCGGCGGATACATAATAGGCTTTATCTTTACAGCACTTGTTGTCGGAATCGCATCGGATCACTGGAAGAAAAAAATATGGATTCTCATAGCCGCCATGGTTGTCGGGGCGATTTTGTATTATGCTTTCGGCACAGCATGGTATATTATCTTAATGAACAGTCAGGGTAATGCAACCGGTCTATGGGCTGCACTTTCAAGCTGTGTTATTCCGTTTCTTATTCCCGATGCGGCAAAGATCGCCGTATCCGTTATTATTATAAATCGTTTGAATAAAATAATAAAAATATGAGTACTTTTTATAGGGGTATGACTGCCGCACAAAAGCAATCATTATACTCCTTTTAATCCCGGCGTGAGCAAGGGTAATATCGCATATTTGTATATTAATCAATTCAAGTAAGGCAGCCTCAAACGGATCGCAAAAAGTACCGACCGCGAAGGTGACATAAAAATTTCTCCGTGATTATAATCTATCCCAAAAATATAAATAATAAATATAAAAAACTCTTTATCGAACGTATTTTCAGCATAAATAACAATTCAAAACATAAAATATTTATGATATAATCATGTAAAAAATAAAATGAATACGGAGGATGTAAATTTATGAAGAAAGTTTTAAAAGCATTACCCATATTGCTTGCTGCATTGGTACTTACCGTCTCCGCCGCAGCCTGTTCCCCCGCGACATTGGAAGATTATTTCAGGGAAACATCCAGGCAGGATGAACTCCAGGCTATTGCCGACTCACAATCGGGTGACGGTGTTACCGCATCATATTATTGTGAAGGAAATACAGTGATATTGGAATATCAGGTAGATACTTCAATAGACAGCGGTGAAGCAAATATTCTAAATGAAATGCTCGAGGACGAATCATATAAGCAAACCTTTGAAAATTTTGTAACGGAGATAAGGGATGAAACGCGTGTAAAAAGTGTAACATTGAAGATAAGGTATAAGGATATAAACGGCAGTATTGTTGCGGAAAAGGAATATAATCCTGCCTGACAGCTTTCGTGATCGAGGTTACGTTAAGTAAACACACGGAAAAAGCGGAGGAAAGTATGAAAAAAATATTCAGGATTCCGGCGGTTTGTATAACCGCCGCCATGATTGTATTGTCGGCAGCATCCTGCAAAAACGAAAACGACAATAATACCAAAGATAATTCCACGGTGTCTGTTTCGGAAAAATCCGCTGAAGTAAGCCGGACGGAAGCAGACGAGTCCTCGGAGTTATCGGATAACGCAAAGCCTACGTCGTTAGAAGAATTGTTTGAAATCAAAGAATACAAGTCACGGTTGAACAGCATTCTTGATTCTTTATCCGATGAACGATTAACAGCGGAAATGTCCTTGGTCGATGATAAAACTATCGCATTTGACTATACATTCAAGGAATATATCGAAGATATCGATCTGTGTGTTCAAGAGTTGGAATCTCAGTTAAAAACAGCAAAAGAAACCCTGATAGACTTCGTAAAGCAATTGGAAGAAGCATTGGATAAAGATGGAATCCGCCTTGTCTTCAGGTATAATAATTCCGACGGCGAAACGATTTACGAGAGAACCTTTACAAGCACTGATGAGGTCAACGATAACACATCGGATAACAATGATAGTTCCGCTAAAGAGAGCAGTATTGATGACATTGAATTTTTTGACAATGAAACAGATACAGACATTGACATTGATGTAAGTTCATTAAGTGAGATGAAATCAGCCACTCTTGAAGATCTGATTGCTCAGTCGTATGTACAGGAAATGATAAACTCCCGGATTGAAAGCGACAGCAGCCGTGGAATTGTATCCGACATATATGTCGAAAACGGAAATGTACTTGTATATGAACAAACCTACAATTTTATACCCACTGCCGAACAAATTGCACAGTTAGAGGAAGAAAATGAAGAGATGTCTCCCACATATGAATATCTTGCCTCAATTGTTCAACAGTTTGTAGAAGAACAGGAAATAGGTGTGAAAATACGACTTAAAGACAGCAACGAAAATATTTTTATGGAAAAGAGTTACGGTCAGCAATGATATAAGAAGGGGAAGTCGAAAGACCCCCTTTTTATTTATATTACCCTTTTATACGACAAAAATATATGATACAACAACCGCAGAGCGTTGTCGGACGGCTGAGCGAACGTTTAATAATTTTCTTAAAATAGTTTTTAAAGGTAGAAAATTATGTTATAATAGTACATATGAATTTTTCGGAGGTAGATTATGAAGCTTTTTGAAAAAACTCTTGAAACAAAAAATATTTTTGACGGAAAAGTTATTCATGTAACTTATGATACCGTAGAGCTTGAAAACGGCGAAATGGCAGCAAGAGAGGTTGTAGGACATCCCGGAGGAGTATGCATCGCTGCTTTGACGGAAAATAATGAGCTTCTTTTTGTACGGCAGTTCAGATACCCGTATAAAGAGGTAGTTCTGGAGCTGCCCGCCGGTAAGCTTGAAAAGGGACAAACACCGCTTGAAAACGGAAAAAGAGAGCTTCTTGAAGAAACGGGCGCCATAGGAAGGGAATACATTCCCCTCGGCAAGCTGTATCCGAGTCCGGGATACTGCGGAGAAATCATACACCTGTATTTCTGCAAAATTGACAGATTTGAACAGCAGCATCTTGACGAGGACGAATTTGTAACCGTCGAGCGTATCCATATTGACAGAGCCGTGGAAATGGTTCTTAATAATGAGCTCCCGGATGCAAAAACTCAGGTTGCCGTACTTAAAGCGGCATTTATATCAGGAAGAATAAAAAACGGTGAGGAAAAATGATAAATCCCATTATTATTATTGCTGCGGCAGCGTTGGTTCTGTCAGCCCTTGCAATCGCAATACTTAATAAGCCTGCTGTTCCCGTTGTCACAAGCTCATTGATAATTGTACTTATATTCTTTGTTGTAGTAACATATCTGATAGACAGTGCCGTTTCAAACAGTTCTGTTTCCGATTCTCTCATCAACTTTATAAGCTTTTCCGTGCTTAAAGATAACCCCACTAATGAAGATCTGGAATTTGCCTTTAATACATTCAAATACACGGATATCGGATTATTTGCGGCATCACTCATTTCGATGTTTATCGAAGCATTGCTGATACTCCGTCAGAACTCGGGGAAATAGTATGGATAAAAAAGGTATATATATTCATATTCCGTTTTGCAGAAATAAGTGTCCCTACTGCGATTTTTATTCAAGGTCAGGCGGAGAACGTGAATATAACAATTATACGGATATGCTCTGCAAACAGATTTCGGCTTTTTCCGAAAATAAAAATATAATTGCCGACACTCTGTATTTCGGCGGGGGAACACCGACAGTGCTCGGTGCGGAGAGGATAACGGAAATAATTGAATCAGCAAAAAAATCCTTTACTCTTAATTATCCGGAAACGGAAACAACGGTTGAAGTAAACCCCGAAAAGCGGGATATAGACTTCGGTATGCTGTTTTCGGCAGGATGTAACCGCATATCAATAGGTTTGCAATCCGCAAACGATAAGGAACTGCAATTTTTAGGCAGACTACATGATACACGTGATGCGGACAGATGTATCAGATCCGCAATAAACGCAGGCTTTAACAATATATCACTCGACCTTATGATAGCTCTGCCAAATCAGACAAATGAAAATCTGCGGCGTTCTGTGGATTTCTGTGCAAGCCACGGGGCAAAGCATATATCGGCATATATCTTAAAAATCGAGGAAGGTACGGTATTTTATAAAAACAAAGACAACCTGGATCTCCCTGATGACGAACGTACCGCCGATATGTATGAATACCTATGCTCCCTTATGAAAGAATACGGATATAAGCATTATGAAATATCCAATTTTTGCATAACAGGTTATGAAAGTAAACATAATCTCAAATATTGGCATGACGAGGAATATATCGGCTTCGGACCATCCGCCCATTCCTTTTTCCGGGGAAAACGCTTTTACCGTCCCGCAAATTTCAAGCGTTGTTATGCGAATGAAATTATTCCGGACGGCAGCGGAGGAGATGTTGAAGAATTTATAATGCTCGGTCTGCGGCTTTTAGAGGGGATAACAAACGAGCGTTTCCGTATTCGTTTCGGTTATGATATTCCCGAAAAATATATCAGAAGAGCCGAACGCTTTGAACCTGTCGGTCTGACAAAGATACTTGACAACGGCTTTGCACTTACCGAAAGAGGCTTTATGGTTTCAAATTCACTCATAGCAGAAATACTAAAAACAACCGATTGAACTTATAGACGTCAATCGGTTGTTTATCATGTAATCCAAAGTTAAAATTTTACAGCAGGTATTCCTGATCCACATACGGTAAGATTGAAATTTCAAGATTACTGTTCTTTGTCCTCAACTCATCAATAAACTCCTTTTCCTGAGTCCTGTCCTTCATTTTTATCTTAAAAGAAAGCTTGAACATAGAACCCATAGCCGTTGTTTTTACTCCGACATTTTCATAACTGCTAAGATATCTGTTGAAAGTATCATCAAACACCTCCGAATATTCGAGTGACTCGGGAATGGTAATTCTGAGAAGCCTTTCTCTTTCCACCCTATTATGCTCAAAAATATGAATTAATGAAAGAAAAACAAATATGATGGAAAGAAGCACAAGAATAATAACACCATATGCAATATATCCCATTCCGAAAGCTATTCCCGAACCCATAGCTATAAGTATGGCGGCTATTTCCTCGGCACTCCCCGGTGCGCTCCTGAAACGTATAAGGCTGAATGCGCCGCCAACCGCAACACCCGCTCCGATATTACCGTTTACAAACGTAATAACAGCAGAAACAATAAAGGGCATAATTGCTACAACTATAAAAAATCTCTTTGTTGACGGTATGCGGAACGACATTATCCATGCATACAAAAAACCTGTAAAAATTGACACCGCCATCATAAGAAAAAACTCTGACGCCTGAACGGGTACCGAATAAACAGAATCAAACATAATTAATAATCCTTTCACCTTGCTTTAAGTATCTGTCTTGTATATGCTTCACCGTATTTTGAAAAACTGCTTTTATATATCCCTCCGCTTGAAAGTATCTGCGTAAGCCACAGCGGCATTGCCTGCTGTACCTTTATTTCAAGAATACTGCAGCCTTCATCAAGGAGCGGAATACCGTCCAATGAGCTTGTAAGATTAAGCTCATCCGTGCGGTATCTCGGATTTTGGTCAACAGTTAACCGAAGATCTCCTCCGGGCTGATAATATGCCACTCTGTCATAAATGATAAGGCAGGTAGGAATGAGTTTTCGGTAATAATCCCTGAATGCGGTTATCTCACGATTTATCTGACCACCCTCGCAAATATCATCAGTCTCTCCGTTAAAAAATCTGTTCACAAGCGGGAGCATGGTCTGCACACGTCTTTTATAGACTATCCCGTAAGCCTTTCTCTTGATTTCAAGAAATACAGGAGAATTTTCGCTTGCAATTCCGTATGAACGCAATCTCATCTTTTCCTTAAATTCCGGCTTTTCAAGAGAATTTCTTATAAGTCTGTAATCGGGAGTATCATAATATAATGATTCTATGGAGGTAAGACCATACTTGTCGACCTTCATATGTCCCTCAAGCTTTTTTATCAGATATTCCCTTTGCAGAGGATTCAGGATATATTTCATCTCATACCTTTTCATAACAAATGCAGGTTTCGCGGGAGCAGCCATAATATAACCTCCAAAAAATATAAAACCCCAACTGTACATCGGCTCTGTACTTACTGTAAATAATATTACAATTAAAAAATTAACTGACAATTTTGACAATATTAAGAAAAAGATAAATTCAGCTTAAAAACTTTAAAGTTTTCGTAAAGCCTGCATATAAAACTTCTTAATATGTATATTCTATATAAAATAATATCATACAGTACCTTTCTTTTTCAAGAGCAAATTGTATTTTAATAATTGTAAAATAAAACAAACGGTGATATAATATGCATATATGTATCGGGAGGATATTTATGGACATAAGACTCAATGATATTCTGGAAATGAAAAAGGCTCATCCCTGCGGCAAGGAAAACAACAAACAATTTCTTGTTCTCCGCATAGGTATGGATTTTAAGATCCGCTGTCTCGGCTGCGGACATGAAATCATGCTTCCCCGCATGAAAGCGGAAAAGAATATACGCAAGGTTATACATCAGCCGGAAAATCAGTCATCCGCTGCCGATTCAGACTGACACCGGACTGCGGATGACTGTATACGGCAATGCCGATCGGAAACATTACACCACATAAGGAGATATAGTATGATTGAGAAGCTTAAGATATTCGAGAATAAATATGAGGAACTGTCATTAAGGCTATGTGATCCGCAGATTGCGGCATCTGCCGACAAATACACACAAACTATGAAAGAGCTCAGGTCTGTTGAACCGATAGCACTTAAATATAAGGAATATAAAAAATATAATAATGAGCTTGAAAGTGCAAAGGAAATGCTCTCAGAGGAAAAGGACAGCGAACTCAGAGAAATGATAGAAACGGAAATCACGGAATGTGAGCATAAGTTGGAAGTAATAAATGAGGAACTTAAGATTCTTCTTCTGCCAAAGGATCCTAATGATGAAAGAAATGTAATTGTCGAGATAAGAGGTGGTGCAGGCGGAGAGGAAGCCGCACTTTTTGCCGCTGTCTTATATAGGATGTATTCGATGTATGCGGCAAAAAAGGGCTGGAATATTGAACTGATAGGTGCGAATGAAACGGAACTTGGCGGATTCAAGGAAATAAGCTTTATGATAAACGGACAGGGAGCATATTCAAGGCTCAAATTTGAAAGCGGAGTACACAGAGTGCAGAGGGTGCCTGATACGGAAACTCAGGGAAGAATACATACTTCAACGGTAACTGTAGCAGTACTCCCCGAAGCGGAGGATGTTGAGGTTAATATAGACCCTAACGATCTCAAAATTGACACTTACCGTTCAAGCGGTGCGGGAGGTCAGCATATAAACAAGACAGAATCCGCAATACGCATAACGCACCTTCCGACAGGTCTTGTTGTCGAATGTCAGGACGAAAGAAGTCAGTATAAAAACAAGGACAAGGCAATGAAGGTGCTGAAATCAAGACTCCTTGAATCCGAAAGACAGAAACAGCAGAATCAGGTAGCAAGCGAACGCCGCTCACAGGTGGGGACAGGTGACAGAAGCGAGCGTATACGGACCTATAATTACCCGCAGGGAAGAGTAACGGATCACAGGATAGGATTGACCTTATACAAAATTGATGATATACTCAACGGGGATATAGATGAAATAATTGATGCCCTTATTTCCGCTGACAGAGCC
This sequence comes from uncultured Clostridia bacterium, assembly GCA_947585965.1. Classification (GTDB taxonomy): domain Bacteria; phylum Bacillota; class Clostridia; order Oscillospirales; family Acutalibacteraceae; genus UBA1213. Next base: position 57,393 of record CANPXK010000002.1, on the reverse strand, counting down.
GAGCAGCTTCAAAAAAGCGAAACCGAATGACAGGTGTCCGGGAGATGTATAGTATGTACAAAAATGGATGTTTTACCGGAAATAAATGGGAAATGGCAAAAATTATAATGACCGCTGTTTGTATTTTACTCATTATTTATCAGGTATCCGCAGGCATTAAGATGATACAGGCAAATGAAAAACTTCCTCAGACTGTAACACAGGAAGATTTTGATACTCTTGACGTAGGAACACAAATAAGAGGGGAACTGACACATATTGACGGAACAATGTACGGCAATCCGGGTGTGGATTCCGGCTCCATTCAATATTACTCCATTATAACCGAGTCCCAAAAAATCATGCTTATCAGAACAATTTCAGGGTCGGAAACAGATAACGAAATACATGATATGATTAGCGGCGATTGTGAGTCCGTAAAATTCCGGGGCTATGTACGCGACCTGTCCGCTGCGGATAAAACATCGCTTAATCTGGAGCTTATATCAACAAATTATCTGCAAAAACATGGAATAGACAGTGGTACGCAGGAGGCTATTCTCGGCCATATCATTGATATAACCGAACAGGACAGTCAGATACCCCGGAAATATATTACTTTTACTTTTGCGGTTGCCGTTATTCTTGTTCTGCTCATACCTCTGCTCCTGAGAAAAACCATTAAGAACGCCTATACCTCTTGGGCAATACGTAAAGGTAAGATAAGCGAAAAGATACTTCTTGATAAAAACGATTATATATTTGATGACGAAGGGCTGTACAAAACCGACAAAAATCAAAACGAGAGCTTTTATGTAAATACTAAACACAATTTCAGGAACGAGGGAACCTTAGAGGAAGGAAAAGAGGAACTGATGACACATATGGTATCGCAGGAGGATCTGTTCTATGAGGGCGGCCTGAATGATGAAGGTAATTTTTATGTTGACAGCACCAAAAAGGATCAGACCTTATATGCCCAAAATCCTGACGAGGATAATCTTCTGAAAAAATATTAATTCAATAAAAACAGGAATGATACAATGAATACACTTATGCTTTCCTCAGATAATGAGGATATCGGAAAGGCAGCAGAAATTATAAAACGCGGCGGTATTGTTGCAATACCCACCGAAACGGTTTACGGACTTGCCGCTGATGCACTCAACGGGGATGCTGTGAGAAAAATATTTAAAGCAAAGGGTCGTCCCATGGATAATCCCCTGATAGTGCATATATCCGATATTTCACAGATATACAGTCTTGTCAGGGAATTTCCCCGAAAGGCTGAAATTCTTGCGGAAAAATTCTGGCCGGGACCTCTTACAATTATCCTTCCGAAATCGGATATAATACCCGACGAGGTAAGCGCAGGTCTTGATACCGTGGCAATTCGCTTCCCGTCACACAAAACGGCACAGAAGCTTATTACCCTCTCCTCTCCCCTTGCCGCACCGTCGGCAAACCTTTCGGGGAGTCCGAGTCCGACAACATTACGCCATGTATATGATGATATGAACGGAAGAGCCGATGCAATAATTGACGGCGGCGACTGCGAAGTCGGCGTGGAATCGACCGTCATTACTCTTGCACAGGACATACCCGCATTACTAAGACCGGGAGGAATTACCGCAGAACAGTTACGTTCAGCTATAGGAGAAATCAAAGTAGCAAATGCCGTCACACAGCCTCTTGGGGACGGTGAAAGGGCTGCAAGTCCGGGAATGAAATATAAGCATTATTCCCCTAAGGCGGAGGTCATTCTGCTTGACGGAGAGAATGACGAATTTTACGGATATATCAATGGTATTAAAGACCGGAATGCCGCCGTGCTTTGCTATACTGAGGACATGGAAAATATCGAACTCCCATGCATACCTATAGGGAAAAAATATGATTATTCCGAACAGGCACATTTACTTTTCGCCGCACTAAGGAAAGCCGATGAAATGGGCTTTGATACCGTATATGCAAGATGCCCCGGGAAAAAGGGTGTTGGACTTGCGGTTTATAACCGTATAATACGTGCGGCGGGCTTTAATATTATTTCCCTGAAAGGGGCAGAAAAAAAATGAGAGGTTTAGTTGTAGGTCTTACAGGTCAGACAGGTGCGGGAAAAAGCACGATATCGGAATATGCGCGAACCCTCGGCTGTGCGGTTTTAGATGCCGATAAGGTTGCAGGAGAAGCTTTGACAAGAGGGTCTGATTGTCTGAAAAGACTTGCGGAAATTTTCGGATGTGATATAATAGACAGTGCCGGCTTATGCAGAAGAAAAGTTCTCGCCGAAAGAGCGTTTGCAAGTCGGGAAAACACAGATTTGCTCAACAGTATCACACATCCGCATATAATCGACAGATGTCGGGAATATATTGAAGAATTAATGCATAAGGATTATGATGTGATATTGTTTGATGCTCCCCAGCTTTTTGAGAGCGGAGGCGATAAGCTTTGCGATTTTGTCATAGCGGTGACAGCAGACAAAGATATACGTCTTGACAGAATAATAAAGCGTGACAATCTTAGCATGAAGGATGCTTTGCTGAGAATAAATGCCCAGCATGATGAGGAATATTATACCGGGCACTCTGATTATATAATAGACGGAGGAAAACCGGTTGGGCTTGTAAGGGAGGATTTCAGGAAAATCCTTTATGATATAAAAAAATTCTTGAGGGACGGTGGGGCTTTAGGTGAAAAAAAAAGTTAAAGCATTAATATGTATCGTTGTTGTCATTGTTGTGGCAGCAGCGGCTGCATACGGACTTAAAGCATTGCACGAAAAATATATTTACGATACATATCCGCTGAAATACAGCACGGAAATTGAAGCTGCTTCCGAAAAATACGGTGTCGACAAATATCTTATATACGGTATTATTAAAACGGAAAGTAACTTTGATCCGAATGCCGTATCCTCCGCAGGAGCAATAGGACTTATGCAGATAACCCCTGATACATTTGAATGGATACAGACCTATTATGTTGACGGGGAATATGAGGATTATACGGTTGACGACCTATATAACAGCGGAATAAATATTGATTACGGCACAAATATCTTATCCGTACTCCTCGATATGTATGGCAATGAGGATACTGCCGTGTGTGCATATAATGCGGGAGTAGGTCATGTAAACTCATGGCTTAAGGATAAAGAATATTCCGATGACGGAAAAACACTTAAAACGGTTCCTTTTGAGGAAACGGAAAATTACCGACATATTGTTCAGCAGAATAAAAGCTGCTATAACAGACTCTATAATGACAACAAAGAATAATAATTCTATGAAAGGAAAGATGAACCATGTCAAACAATAAGGAAGAAAAGAGCAAATCAGCAAAGCTTAAGGAAAAACTTTTCCGCAATACCAAAAACGGCTGCTTCAAAGTCAGCGAAGAGGAAATTAAAAAGGCGGATGAATTTTGCGAAAATTATAAGGATTTCCTCAATAATGCAAAAATTGAACGTGAGACCGTGGCATATGCAATAGCTGCCGCAGAAAAGTCAGGCTTTACCGAATATGACCGCACAAAAAAGTATGAAGCAGGTCAGAAGGTATATGTAAATAACAGAAATCAGGCTGTTATACTCGCGGTTATCGGAAAGAGCGGAACACATAACGGAGTAAGACTCGGAATAGCGCATATAGATTCCCCACGTCTTGATCTTAAGCCAAATCCCTTGTATGAGGCTAATGACCTTGCACTGTTCAAAACACATTATTACGGTGGGATAAAAAAATATCAGTGGCCGACAATTCCGCTTGCAATTCATGGTGTCATTGCACTAAAGGACGGAAAATGTATCACGGTAAATGTTGGAGATAATACAGACGAGCCATGCTTCTGCGTTACCGATCTCCTCCCCCACCTCGCAAATGAACAGATGTCAAAGGTTATGACAAAGGCATTTAACGGTGAACAACTCAATGTGCTTATCGGAAGCAGACCTTTCAGCAGAGATGAGGAAAGCGAAAATGTCAAACTTAATATAATGAATATACTTTTTGAAAAATACGGGATAACGGAGGAAGATTTTGTTTCCGCCGACCTTGCAATGGTTCCTGCCGACAAGGCAAGAGATCTCGGCTTCGACAGAAGTATGATTGCAGCCTATGGTCATGACGACAAGGTATGCGCATATCCGGCACTGCTTGCAGCAATAGATACTGAATTGCCGGAAAGCACAATAATAACAGTGCTTACAGACAGGGAAGAAATAGGAAGCGACGGAAATACCGGTATGAAATCCACATATGTTATAGATTTCATAGAAGATCTCGCAAACGCGGATGGTGAAGAAGTACGCCATGTAATGGCAAAAAGCACCTGTCTTTCGGCAGACGTAAGTGCTGCGTACGACCCCACCTATTCTTTGGCATTTGAAGCAAATAATTCCGCTTATATAAACTGCGGTGCCGTCATATCAAAATATACAGGCAGCGGCGGAAAATATTCAACCTCGGACGCAAGTGCAGAGTATATGGCAAAAATACGCAGCCTGCTTGACGGAAAGAATGTACTTTTCCAAACCTGCGAGCTTGGAAAAGTTGACGGAGGCGGCGGAGGAACCATAGCCAAATATGTTGCAAATTTTAATGCGGATGTTGTGGATCTCGGCGTACCCGTTCTTTCAATGCACGCTCCTATCGAAGTTGTTTCAAAGCTTGATGTATATATGACATACAGGGCATTGTATGAATTCTACAATGCCTGAACCGATGTCCCCACAAAAAAGAATACTCCCCCAACTGTACGTACAGCTGCGATACATTACAGGAAACAGAAAATGATATAATGCTGATATTGATAATTTATACTTCATGAGTGATAGCTGATAAAAAATGTCATTTTTGTCATATATCATGTCATTTTTCGGAAAAATTGCTTTATTTTAATGAAAATCCGGCTTTACGAAAAATTTATATTGACTTTAATTATTATTTGTATTATTATTACTCAAGAGTAACTTGAATTTTATATATTATCAATATTGATTCGTGCACAGTGCAGGTTTTGTATTTGTATGCGGTTAAGATAAAATGACTCAGTTTTCGACCGACATAAACAGAATTACGCAATATCGGGAAAAGCGTATTATACAAATCTTTAAAATAATCGGTAACAGACAGTCGGCAGCATGGAGTATTCGCACGAAGCCTCAGATTGAATTAAATGAGGAACAACAACATCCCGAATTAATCTCCCGGACAAGGTATGTAGAATCGTTGTAATCCGAAAGTCCGGGAAGTATCCTTATATTCCTTCAAACAATAACAGTGGGAGTGTTGAGCTTTGGAAAAATTAGTTATAACCGGGGGCAACAGGCTTCACGGAACAATAAAAATAAGCGGTGCAAAAAATGCTGCCGTTGCTATAATCCCTGCGGTAATTTTGTCGGACGGCATATGCCGCCTTGAAAATATCCCTGATATAGAGGATGTCAATATTATAGATGAAATTTTGTGTAAAATGGGGGCAAGCGTCAGACATATAGACGAAAACTCCATAGAGATAGATCCGAGCGGTATTAAAGAACCTGTAGCTACATATGACCTTGTCCGTCATATGAGGGCATCGTGCTACCTTATGGGAGCACTTCTCGGTAAGTACCTCAGGGCTGATGTTGCCTTGCCGGGGGGCTGTGATTTTGGTGTACGTCCCGTTGACCAGCACTTGAAAGGCTTCGGTATCCTCGGGGCAAAGCATACCGTAGCGGATGACATGATAAAAATAAAGGCAAACAAACTTACGGGAAATCATATTTATCTTGATGTTGTTTCCGTGGGTGCTACGGTTAATGTAATGCTTGCCGCTGTCAAGGCAGAGGGAAGAACAACCATAGAAAATGCCGCAAGAGAACCACATATAGTAGACCTTGCGAATTTTCTCAATTCCATGGGAGCCGATGTCAGGGGAGCCGGAACCGATGTTATAAAAATAAACGGAGTCAGAACACTCAGAGGCACAACGTATTCCATAATTCCCGACCAGATAGAAGCGGGAACATATATGGCTGCGGTATGCTCTGCCGGCGGAGATGTTGTAATACAGAATGTTATTCCGAAGCACCTTGAATCCATAACGGCAAAGCTCCGTGAGATGGGAGTTACAATTGAAGAATTTGACGATTCGGTACGTGTTATAAGCAGCGGAAGGCTTAAACGATGTAATGTTACAACAATGCCGCATCCCGGATTTCCCACCGATATGCAGCCGCAGATTGCCGCACTTTTATCAACGGCGGATGGGACAAGTATTGTCAACGAGGCGGTATGGGATAACCGTTTCCGCTATGTGGAGGAGCTGCGCCGTATGGGAGCGGATATATCCGTTGACGGAAGTCTTGCAATAATCCGTGGTATCGAAAGACTTACCGGTGCCCCTGTAAAGGCAACCGATCTTCGTGCAGGAGCCGCAATGATAGTGGCAGCTCTGGGTGCAAAGGGTACAACACAGATTGAGGATATCAGACATATTCAGCGCGGATATGAGAACGTTGTGGGTAAATTGTCCTCCGTGGGTGCCGATATAAGCCTCATAAAAACCAACGAAAGCATGAAGCAGGCTTAAATTTTGTATATCAGCGGGGAGTCCGACACCTTGTCGGTCTCCCTGTTTCAGGATAATCATAAAATATTTAACGGAGAGGAATATGAAAGAATGCCAAGGTTATATCCGCTGTTCAGCGGCAGTTCGGGAAATTGTTACTATTTAGGTACAAAGGAAAGCGGAATACTTATTGATGCAGGAAGAAGTGCAAAACAGATCAAAACAGCCCTTGACGAAAGAGAGCTTGATATAAAAAATGTCAGGGCAATATTTGTTACGCATGAACATATTGACCACACAAGAGGACTTCGTGTGCTTGCTTCAAAATACGGCATAAAGGTATATGCGTCAAACGGTACAATCTCAGAAATGGAGAATAAGGCACTTATAAATGAAAATGTAGATATTTCCCCTATTTCCCTTGACGGAATTGAAACCGATTATATGCGTATAATCCCCTTCCGCATTTCACATGATTGTGCCGAGGGTTACGGATATGTTGCGGAAACCTCGGACGGAAGAAAAACCGCATTTGCCACAGATACCGGTATTATCAGCAATGAAATAGAAAATGCCGTAATCGGGTGCGATACCGTCGTTATCGAATCCAATCATGATATACGTATGCTTCAGAACGGATGCTATCCCTATGAGCTTAAGAAACGCATACTTTCGGAACACGGTCATCTGTCCAATGACAGTTGTGCCGACACTGCTGTAAAGCTGGTTAAAAACGGAACAACACGATTTGTTCTTGCACATCTCAGCAAGGAAAACAATATGCCCTTTCTTGCCGAGCAAACAAGCATATGTGCATTTGAGGAAAATAAAATGAAACGTAACCTCGATTATATGCTGACGGTTGCCGCAGAAAAGGACAATAAATATCTGATATATTAAAAAGAGGGTAATATGATAAAAATAACCGTTTTATGTGTCGGAAAGCTTAAGGAGGAATACTGGCGGCAGGCAATATCCGAATATTCCAAAAGAATGAGCAGGTTCGCTGATTTTTCTATAATCGAGGTTGACGAGGAAAGACTACCGGATAATCCCTCCGACTCACAGATAAACAATACCATAACCAAAGAAGGGCAAAGGCTGATTGCAAGAATCCCCTCCGGTGCATTTACCGCCGCAATGTGCATAGAAGGAAAGCTGTTTTCTTCGGAGGAACTTGCAAAGGAAATCAGCAATACCGCCGCGTACATAAGCGGAAACATATTCTTCGTAATAGGCGGATCCTACGGTCTTTCCGATGAGGTCAAAAAGCTTGCCGGGGTAAAAATATCTATGTCAAAAATGACCTTTCCTCATCAGCTTGCGAGGGTAATGCTTTGCGAACAGTTATACAGAGCATTTCAGATAAACAACGGCGGAAAATATCATAAATAATTATTGCAGTTTTAATGTCTTTATGCTAAAATGAACGTAAGCAAGACAGAAAACTGCATTTTTTTGAAAGGACGGATTTTATTATGGATAAAAATAAAAAACAGACTATAAACCTTAATGAGGATGACTATACCGTGAATGAACAGACAGAAGACACTAACCCGGAAGCTACCGGTAAATATCCGCATTATCCGTATGAGGGTTATCCGAAACCTATTTATGACCTTGAAAAAGGTAACTCATGGGGAAGCTTCATATGCGGCATTATGTCAGTCGTCTTCTGCTTTGCCCCGATATTTCCGCTTCTCATGTCCATAATAGGACTTTTTCTTGCACATGAAGACAAAAAGCATAATGAATTGTCTTCAAAGCCCAAATCCACATCTGCTGTTATCGGTACAATATTGTCAATATTCGGTCTGATACTGAACATAGTAATATATATAATAATAACAATACTAATTATTATATTCGGCACATACATTTATAACAAATATATGCGGTAAAAAATACATCATTACAACGAGAAGTGTATCATGTTCTTCTATTTTTTGTTTCATTGTATTTTTTGATAATACATTTAAACGGAGGTTACCATGGATAATAAAAATATTACCGAGATGTCGTTTGACGAAATATTCCCCGAGGTAAAATTCCCCGAGGAGAAAAAAGATACAATATACGGCAGCAATGTCCTTACCGATGACGACAGCACACATCAAAACTACGATACCGAATGTGAATATATTACAAAAGCTGATATACCAAATAATATTGCTTATAACACGGATAATGATTTGAATTTTACAGATAATTCATATCAAAATAATAATAACACCAACACCGAGGACATACCTACTGTATCTCCAAAAACGAATAATTACAGTTCGTTCTTAGACGGAGCAGGAAACAATCAAGACAGAGATTTCAACAATATCCCATTTTTCAATAATATGCATATGTCGAATAACGAACCAAAAATACAGTTCAACGAGCATACCTGTCTTATTATGGGTACACTTGCATTATTTTTCAGTTTTTTCGGTTTCGGAGTCTTTTTTCAATAATTACATTTATAATTGCAGCCCGTCTTGGAAAATCCAAAACTTCTAATGGAACAAAGATGTACAAGCAAAAGAAGCTGGCAATCATTTTCGCCATAATAGCTATAATAATCAGCTTTATCCGCCTATAGCGGCGTGCCGGTGCCGTGCCGGCACTGTCAATCCGTAACCAATTCACTCAGGTCAATTAATCTATGGCTCGACCGTTAATTTACTCGATGAACAAGTGATGAGTTTGTCATTTGTAGTTGCGGAAAGCCTCGCAAGAGGCTTTCACGACACTCTCTTACGCACACCGACAGGCAAACTACCTATCGCGGAAACAGACTACCCTCCACAAAAAACAAAGCGAACGCAGTGAGCGGCGGCGTGCCGCCGCCGTCAATCCGTAACTAATTTATTCAGATAAATAAGTCTTTGACTCGACCGTTAATTTACTTGATGAACAATAGATGAGTATGTCATTTGTAGTTGCGGAAAGCCTCGCAAGAGGCTTTCACGACACTCTCTACCCAACACCGACAGGCAAACTACCTGTCGCGGAAACAGACTTACCTCCACAAAAAACAAAGCGAACGAAAGTGAGCGACCCCGCGAACATGGGTGCGGCGGCTCGCCGCTAGAAGCGGTCGGAAATGGGGGTTACGGTGCCATCGGGGTGACGTAAACGGTCAATGTATTTTATGGCGGCTCCACATCCGTTTACAACACAATCAGCAGGATTTTCCGCTGTTGTAACACGCAGATCTGTCGCCATCTTAATTAATGTGTCCATCCCCGCTATCTGCGCAGCACCGCCTGTCAGAACTATTCCGTCCGAATGTATGTCACCAATTAACTCCGGCGGCGTTTCCTCAAGAACATCCTGTACCTGACGTACAATAGAAGCAGCAGTCTCTTTTAAGGGCTCGGCAGTTTCTTCAGATGCAAGATCTATCCACATGGGCATACCCGTTATCATGTTCCTTCCCTTGATGCGGTATGTCCCCATTCCCATGCCCGGAATAACACAACCGATCTTTATCTTGGCTTCCTCCGCTGTCCTCTTTCCAATCAACATATTGTATTTTTTCTTAACATACTTGATTATTTCCTCATCCATAATGTTCCCGGCCTGCTTTATCGACCTCGATACGGCAATGCCACTGAGCGATATAACCGCAAGATCAGTGGTTCCTCCGCCAATATCAACAACAAACGACCCGTGAGGACTCGATATGTCGATCCCGGCTCCGATAGCCGCCGCAACAGGCTCCTCAATAAGACATACCCTCCTGATTCCCGAACAACTTATCGCATTGACAACCGCCCTCTTCTCAACATCGGTTATCTCCCCCGGAACACAGGCAACAGCTCTCGGCATTCCAATCTTTGAGGAAACAACTCTCTTCAAAAAAGAGGATATCATAACCTCAACAAGTCCGAGATCGGATATAACACCGCCGCTGAGGGGATAAATGGCACTGTATCGGTCAGAGGTACGCCCGAGCATTTTATATGCTTCCTCCCCCACAGCTATAATATTGTCATTATCAAGGTTGACGGCTATAACGGAAGGCTCGTCAACCACCTTTCCTTTATTCTGCAAATATATCCTCGTTCGGGAGGTCCCGAGATCTATAGCAATATCAAGTCCCAATTTCTACACCCTTTCCGTTATGTTCAAAAATTTTACCGCCCTGACAAACACACTGTATCAGACTACCCGCTGCTCTGAATACGATTATGTGCATCATATTCCTTTGATATCGCAACAGATGCACAAAATACCCGCTCGGCTCCATATTCCTTAAGAACGGTACTGCACCTCGAAAGTGTCATACCGGTTGTCATTATATCATCAATCACAAGCAGCTTCCTCCCCCTGACCTTTTCAGGAGATATAATATGAAAAGTACGATCGTTTCCGGAAATTCTTTCCGTATATGTCATTTCATGCTGCAGCGCGGCTCCACTGTCTCTGTAAAGCAGATTTTCAAACGGCTTGTCAAGCTGCTCGGCTGTATATCTCGCTATAAGCTCGGATTGGTTGAAGCCTCTTTCGTATTTCCTGTCTTTACTCATAGGAACACAGGTTATAATCTCAAAACCCATGTCCTTATAATATACATTTCTTATTGAAGCCGCCACCGCACCGGCAAGACTGTAGGCGTTAAATTTCTTCCCTCTGAACTTATAATCGCATATAGCCTTTCTTATCGCACCATTATATGTAAACGGTGCAATACATATTTCTCCGGTTGGCAGAGCCTCTATTCTCGGAACCTTCGGAAATTCCGTTCTGCAAACCAGACATTCCGTCATATCATATTTAAGTGGCTTTGAACAATACGGACATTTTCTGGGATAAAAAACAGAAAGCAATCTATTCATCCTACGCTCCTTTCCAAAAATGCCCTCAGCCCTGAATACCTTTTGGTCTTTTTATTATTATCGACCATTTTCCTCAGTGTTGATACATTTCCTACCAGAATTAATTTTTCCTTTGCTCTTGTAACTGCCGTATAGAGCAGATTTCTGTAATAAAGCTGAGGTGCACCGTAATACATGGGCATAACGACAGCCTTGAATTCACTTCCCTGACTTTTATGTACGGTCACAGCATAGGCAAGCTCCACATTTGCAAGATTGTCGGAATTATACGATACGACCCTGTCATCAAATCTTATCTTTGCGGATCCCGATACCTTTTCTATATACTCTATTATTCCTATATCTCCGTTATATATTCCCGCACCCTCGCTTCCGTCATCACGAGCCCAAGGGAGATCATAATTATTTCTTGTCTGCATAACCTTATCTCCGACACGCAGAATATACACAGGTGTTCTGACCTCCTGCTTTCCTATCCCCGGCGGATTAAGTGCTTCCTGCAGCCTCTTATTCAGCTCTGTAACACCCAGAACTCCCTTTCTTCCCGGGCAGAGAACCTGTATATCATTCATCGGATCATAACCGTATGCCGCCGGAAGTCTTTTAGTATACAGTGCGACGATTTTTTCTGATATCCTGTCCCTGTCAAGCTCCTCCATAAAGAAAAAATCCCCATCTGTACGACATATCTCAGGCATTTCACCGTGAACTATCTTATGTGCGTTTGTTATTATAAGACTTTCCATTGACTGCCTGAAAATTTCCGTAAGACGAACAACCGGTATCTTCCCCGCATCAATGAGGTCGCCGAGAACATTTCCGGCTCCGACGGACGGCAGCTGATCACTGTCACCCACCATTATCAGCCTGCAGCCCAGCGGCAAAGCACGCAATACGCTTTCAAAAAGAGTAACATCAACCATAGACATTTCGTCAAGTATCAACGCATCACAATCAAGAAGATTTCTCTCGTTCCTTGAAAATCTTGGACGCTCATTATTATCCCATTCAACCTCAAGAAGTCTGTGTATGGTTTTTGCCTCATGTCCGGTCAGCTGTGACATTCTCTGTGCAGCCCTTCCTGTCGGAGCGGCAAGCAAAACCTTAAGACCGAATCTTTCATACAGATTAATGATCGCATTAAGAGTTGTTGTTTTTCCTGTTCCGGGACCACCTGTAAGTATAAGCAGACCTCCCGTCATGGCTTCGATAATCGCACGCTTTTGCTGCTCGGCGTATTGTATATTATTTATTTTTTCAAATGTTTCCACAGCATATTCCGTTCCCGTTATACGTTCCGGGGGAACCTTTAAAATAAGAGCTATTCTGTCAGCACCGTAAAATTCCGATTTATACAGTGCCGGCAAAAACACAAAGCTCCTGCCGTCAAGTTCGTCACATATAAGTGCTGTATCATCAATAAGCTCCGCCATAGCCGATGCGGTATTTTCCTTGTCAGTCTTAAGAAAATCCGCAGAAATATCTATAAGCCTGTCAGTAGGCAGACAGGTATGACCATTGCCCGAATTATATGTAATTATATACAATATACCCGCCTTGATTCTGCACGGGTCGTCAAGAGGTCTTCCAAAGGATTCAGCTATTCTGTCTGCCTTTTCAAATGAAACACCTATATTTTCTCCGCAGAGAATATAGGGATTTTTTTCTATCATTGCAATGGAGCTATCACCGTATTCCTTCCATATACGCACAGCCTCCGGTGCGGTTATACGGTATTTTGTCAGGTATACCATGATCTCTTTCATTCCAAAGATCTTCCTCACCTGCTCGCCTATCGACATCGCCTTATCATGCGATATACCGCTTATTTCCGTAAGACGCTCCGGTTGCTTCTGCATAATCTCCAATGTATTATCGCCGAAGGCATCAACGATTTTTCTTGCCGTTTTTGCTCCTATGCCCTTTATCGTCCGTGAGGAAAGATATTTAAGTATCGCCGCAGCATTTGACGGCATACTCTGCTCATAATAATCGAAAGAAAACTGTTCTCCGTAATTAGGATTAAGCTTAATTTTCCCTATAAGTCTAAGCTCATCTCCGACACTGACCTCCGTCATTTTTCCTACGGCAGTCACAAGCTCGCCGTCGCAGGAAAGCATGATGACACTGTATCCGTTCTGATTATTTCTATAAACTATATCTTCAACGGAACCCTCTATTTCGTTAATTTCATTCTCCGACAAGCCTGTCATCTCCCGTATCATAATACAATTTCCCGACCGAGCGAAAAACTCCATCTTATAGTTTACATTTTTCTTACCTGTATGTCAACCGATTTTGACATACTGCGGACAAATAATATTCATTTAATCATTATTCGCCATATGCAGTAAATAAAAAACGGTCAGCAAAAGCCAACCGCTGTCGAATACAATTATTTTGCCTAACCGGGTTTATGATCTCACAATATCACGCCAATCAAGATCTCCTCTTTCAAGACCGTGTATAAGTACTTCCCCTGTAGCAATATTAGTTGCCACGGGAATATTGTGCATATCACAGAGCCTGAGAAGATTCATGTCATTAGGTTCATGCGGTTTGGGATTAAGCGGGTCACGAAGGAATATAAGCATATCTATCTCGTTGAAAGCAACTCTTGCCGCAATCTGCTGATCTCCTCCCTGGGAACCCCCGAGAAACCTTTGTATTTCCAGACCCGTAGCCTCGGAAACAAGCTTTCCTGTCGTGCCCGTAGCACATAGATTATGCCTGCTGAGTATACCGCAATACGCTATACAGAACTGAACCATAAGCTCCTTTTTGGCATCATGTGCTATTAATGCTATATTCATAATTAACTCCCCCTGTTATGTAAAATCTTTTCAAATCTCAAGCGGCACCTCAACTCCGTCAATCCTTGCCGCAATTCTGTCAAAAGCATAAACCGCCCTCATTTTTCCCTCCGGCGGTCGTCCCTTTTGCGTCTCGGCAGCCGCAATATTATCCTCCGGAACAATCCCCAGAAGTCTTACTCCCGCCTTATCTATAACACTGTCAAGATCGGGAAAAACACCCGTTTTTCTGAATTTCTTCTCATTAAAACGATTTATAACCAATCTTATCTCCGACACGTTCATACTCATAAGCCTTTGTCTTACTTTATCACAGCCTCTCAAAGACAACGGCTCCGCATTAGCCACAATAACCGCACACCCTGCGGCTGCGGCTGCGGACTCAAACCCTGTACCTATGCCCGCCGGACAATCAATAAGTATATAGTCATAGTATTTTTCCAATACATATACAAGCTGACGCATAATGTAGGGACTTATCTCATCCCTTACACTCTGCGGTGCCGGAAGTATATAGAGTTCGGGAACAGTGCCGCACGGGTATATTGCATTTTCAGGAGAGCAATTCCCCCTCACGACATCGGCAATATCAAACACAAGCTTTCCGCTGACACCGAGCATAAGGTCAACGCCCCGCATTCCCGCATCACAGTCTATTATAAGAACCCTGTTGCCTCTCCTTACCAGAGCGGCACCAAGCCCTGCCGCAAGCGTGGACTTACCTGTTCCTCCTTTTCCCGATGTAATCACAGCCACTTTACCCATTCTCTTATACCTCTTTAACAAGATTATCACACATTCAACATAAAGTCAAGAGCGAATTAAAATATTTCATACAAATTTAACAGTATGATTATTTTTAAATTTTCAAAAAATTCATTTCATTCTTTTTTGTCAGTGTTTATCGCAAAATATTCATTCATAAGTTTTTTTGCGACGCCTATTGCAACGGAACTTTTTGCTCCATGCTCCACCATAACCGCAATTGCTATTTGCGGCTTATCATAAGGTGCATAGCAAATAAAATTAGCATGATCCGAGCCGGAATTTTCTGCCGTACCTGTTTTTCCCGCTATCTGCATCTCAAAATCATCAAGGGCAATATAATTGTCGGCAGCCATATTCATTGCTTTCTGAACTTCCTTGAGATTAGCTTCGCTGACCCCCATATTATCCATAACCTCGGGTTCTGTCTTATATATAACCTCAGAACCCGAATAGGATACAACCTTATCAACAACATGAGTCCTCAGCCGCACTCCGTTATTGGCTATGGTAGCAACATAGGTGGCAAGCTGAAGCGGTGTAAACTGATTGTCAGACTGTCCTATACCTGCCGGAGAAACAAAACTCGGGTACCATTCGGAACCCATTTCACGGCTGTATTCCGGTCCTGCGAGGGTGCCTGCACTTTCCGTTACCTCAACTCCTGTCCTTACTCCGAGTCCGCATCGTTTTGCATATACATCCATATTTTCTATTCCGAGAAGCCTTGAGGTTTCCGCAAAGAATACATTGCACGAATCCCTTATTCCCTGATACATATCTATGCTTCCGTGATATGACATACACCACAGATGGAGTCCGTTTTTGGTATATTCCCCCTGACATTCAATATGTGTCTTTGTAGTTATTGCCTTTTCCTGCAAAGCGGCAGCCGCCACCATCGGCTTGAACGTCGAGCCCGGAGCAAGCGCTCCCATAAATGCCCTGTCAAACAACGGTAAACTATCATCGGAAGAAAGTTTTTCATAATCATCATAATACTTTGTCAGGTCATATGACGGGTAGTTTGCCGCACATATAACAGAAAAATCGCTTACATCAAGCATAACAACCGCGGCACCCTTACAATCCTCACCGTTATTTTTTCCTCCCGCTTCCTTTGCGTTTGCCTTTACTTCACTGACCGCTTCCTTGAGTGCCTTTTGTGCAGTCTTCTGCATATTAACATCAATAGTAAGATAAACAGAGTTTCCCGGCTTAGATTCAACTGTATCCTTCAGTGATATGCTTCCGTCAGAAGATATCTCATAGGTTCTGCTTCCCTCACTACCCCTGAGTTCCTTTTCGTATGCTCTTTCAATTCCGCTTTTCCCAATCCTGTCGTTATATGCATACCCTTTGTTTTTCATCTCGGTATATTCTTCTTCGGATATAAGACCCGTCACCCCCACCATATGCGGTGCCGCTGTTCCGTTTTCATATACACGCACGGCGGTCGATTCTGTTTCTATCCCCTGAACAGACTGCATATTTTCGGAGATTACACTCATCGTATGCCGGTCGATATCATCAGCAAAAACATAAGGATTGCTTCTTGAATATCCGAGTCTGTCCATATTATAACGTACACTTATAATATTCCTTTGTTCCTTTTTACTGAAATTCTCGCAGCCGTATTTTTCGACAAGCTTCGCCATACATTCGGCAGCCGTGGAATAAGGATTCATATTCAGATTATCCTTACTCTTAAGCTCGTCAATTTCGTCAGTTTTGTCTTTATCAAAATAGTAATTTCCCTTCCCGTCAACCTTTATCGGCAGCTCGTCTATCCACTTTCCTTTACATTTGTCAATCAGCCTGACGAGCTTTATTATATTTTCATTAAGCTCCTCGTCCGGCATATATATTTTATTTATGACGACTCTGTATCCTGACTTATTAACGGCAAGCGGTACACCGTTCTTATCATATATTTCTCCTCTTATAGCATCTGTTTTTACGGTATATTCTGTTGATGTAAGAGCTATATCCTCATAATAATCCTTCTGGAAAATCTGCCAACGGATAAGCCTTGCACAATATACCGCCAATATTATAAGGGCAATAATGATAATAAGTACATAACGCCATTTTCCAACCTTGTTCTCCATAATATACCGCCCCTCATTCGTTTATTGTCTTTGCCGCAATATATCTGTTCACACCGTAAAAAACAGGAACAAACGCAAAGGTATATACTATCCTTGATATATAATGGGCGACAAAATACTCCCCTGCATAATCGTAACCCATAGCAACATAAAATAAAAGAAACTGTACGGTTATAATTACCGGTACGCTTATAACACCTATCAGCACCGCTGTGAGGAGATTTGTACGTATATAATTTTCCATAAGGATACTTATAACATAACAGGCTATCGCAAGCATGATAGCATAATATCCCATAGGACCGCTGTATCCGGAATCAGCCATCAGACCGCATATAACACCGAATATAATAGCGGGAATCTCTCCTTCAAATATAGCAATAGTCATTGCTATCGGCAGCATAAGTATCGGTCTTCCGCCGAAAACCTCAAGTGTAAGTCCGGGTGTACTCTGAATTATATAACACAGCAGTATTTCAAGAGAAAATGCCGTATATTTCACCACATTATATCTGTTCATATCAAATCGCTCTCAGTTATTTTTTTTGGAATTTTCCTTATTGTCGCTCGACTCCTCAAGCTCCTCTATATCTCCCTTTCCGCTGAAATTAGTAATTATGGCGGCGGAGGTTATATTTCTCACATCCTCAAACGGCTTGACAATCGCAACAGGCATACCTGTATAGCTGTCGTAATCAAGCTTGCTTACGGTTCCTATCTTGATATTTTTCGGATACATTCCGCCATAGCCCGATGTCACTACAATATCTCCGATTTTCATCGCATTTTGTGCGGATATGTTTTTCATAACGGCAATTCCGCTGTCACTGTATTCCGGCGAACCCGTAACAACACCCTCATCCCCCGTTTTTTTATCCACTGCCCCTACCTGTGCAGCGGGAGAAATTATCGAGGTCACCTTACAGGATTTAGTGCTTACCTCACATACATACCCCACAAGTCCGTTATCCGTCATAACAGGGTCATCCGGTTTAACCCCGTCAGCCGAACCTTTATCAAGTATAAATCCGTAAAAATTCTCGTTCGGATCCCTTGATATGACAGTGGACGGCACTACCGAAAAATCCTCATTATTTTTCTTTATATTATAGAATTTATAAAGCTCGTCATTTTCCTTTTTCAGGTCATAATATTCAACAAGCATATCATTAAGACGGCGGTTTTCCTCCTTGAGCTCATCGTTTTCCTCTTCAAGCTCCTCAACACTTTTCGGAGGTGTGATCGTTTCTTCTGCCGAATTTGTAAAATCGGAAGCAACCCTTAACAGCGGATTGAGAATATATCCCGTCACAATCCCGCCAACGGTACTGTTGCCTGCCGTAATCAAAGCAAGCACAAGCAAAATACATACCGCTGTTATGAGTACCTTAAAGCCCTTGCCGGACGTCACCTTGTTCACAATTCATTCTCCCCTTACTTTTGCCCCGCAAACCAACGAAACTTAATTCCTATCTCTACCGCAAAAGGGCTTCGCTCAAGTCTTTGAGGAAAAACCGAGCGAAACCCCTGATCAGATCTATGTATTTATCTTCTTTTTGAACGTCCCCACGAACCGGAATTTCTCTCAAGGCGTTTTCCCGTTCCGTCAACAACGCAGTCAAGCGGTCTTTCGGCAACATGGACAGGCATACTCGTTTCCTGAGCAACAAGCAGTTCCAGACCCCTGAGAAGCGCCCCTCCTCCCGTAAGCATAATTCCGTTATCTATAATATCAGCCGAAAGCTCCGGAGGAGTCTGTTCGAGTGTTGTCTTTATTGCCTCAATTATAACGGAAAGCGGATCCGCAAGAGCATCTCTTACCTCCGCCGCACTTATTATAACATCTTTCGGAAGACCGTCCATAAGATTTCTTCCCTTAATCTGCATACTGCCCTCTCCCTCATACGGGTAAGCCGAGCCTATGCCGATTTTTATTTCTTCGGCGGTGCGTTCACCTATAAGAAGATTATATTTCTTTTTGACATACTGAATTATGGATTCATCAAATTTATCCCCGGCAACTCTTACCGAGCAGGCTGTAACTATGTCATCAAGTGAAATTATAGCGACCTCCGATGTTCCGCCGCCTATATCGACAACCATACTTCCCTCCGGATGAGTAACGGGAAGACCCGCACCGATTGCGGCAGCCATAGGCTCCTCTATAAGTTCAACCTGCTTTACTCCCGCCCTGCGGACAGCATCCTCAACAGCCCTTCTTTCAACATCCGTAACACCGGAGGGTATGCATACTATAACCCTCGGCTTGCTGAATGCGGACGTTTTTACAACCATCTTTATAAATCTGTTAAGCATTGTTGCGGTTATATCAAAATCCGCAATAACTCCGTCCTTGAGCGGGCGGACGGCAACTATCGAACCCGGAGTTCTTCCTATCATATCCTTTGCCTTTGATCCGACCGCAACAACGCTGTCCGTACGAAGGTCGACAGCCACAACGGACGGCTCACGCATTACTATGCCCTTACCTTTCATATATACAAGTGTATTTGCTGTACCGAGATCTATTCCTATATCCTTTGAAAACATAATATCTCTCCCTTTTTCGTTTCTCTGTTCATATAATAAATTTCCATTAATTTCCTCTTAACCCACATCTTATATTATACTCTCAAAACATATCAATCTCAACTAAAAAAACAGCCGCATTTAAAACTTCTGCTTTAACACAAAAAAACCTGTTTTTATTGCACCGAATTTTGTTAAAATGTATTAATAATATCAGAAAAACCGACAAAAACTACAGCTTTCCGCTTGATCCGAAGCCGCCGCTGCCCCTGTCCGTTTCACTCAGGCTGTCTGTTTCCTCAAATACGGCGCATACCACGGGCATTATAACCATTTGTGCTATACGTTCCCCGGGCATTATTGTATATTCCATACCCGATACATTACAAAGACCGACGCATATTTCCCCTCTGTAATCACTGTCAATTACGCCTACTCCGTTTGACAGACATATACCGTGCTTTACCCCGAGTCCGCTCCTTGCAAAAAGAAATGCCGCAAGCTCACTTCCGTCAAGCTCAATTGCAATACCCGTAGGAATTTTTACAAGTTCACCCGGTTTTATTGTTACAGGCTTATCCACACAAGCGTAAAGATCCGCTCCTGCCGAGCCTGAGGTTGCTTTTGTCGGTATCACCGCATTTTCATTCAGCCTTTTTATTTTTACTTTATTCATAGTTTTAATACCACTCTCTTTACTATCAATACACCTGTAACAGCGTTGTTATTTTCTCTAAAAAAGATTTCAATAAGTTTTCAACACTTTCAACAGGTTTTAACATATATACTTTCAACTATTCAACACCACGGTAGTATAATCCTCTTGTAAAGCCGTCTTTTGGTGTCAGATTATGCCTATAAAGACGTAAGTTTTCCTCTTTTTCAACAGAGTTTTCAACATTGAATCGTAAAACTTCAAATTCAACTCCCCTGATTTCATTTTTCCTGTCAGATAAAATAAGCGGTACGCTGTTAAGAATTTCCGCACAGGCTCCGTAACAGTATAAGGGAAAATCAATCCCCCTGCGGTCCCTTATATGTGCCGTATCAGAATTACACGATTTACAATTTCTGCCGGAACATTTTGCCGGACAATTCCTTGTAAGCATAAGCGGAAGTCTTCCCATTGAAATTATACCGAGCGGCATTATTCCTCCAAGCTTTGATATCTGCTCAAGCGTAAGCTCAAATGAAACCTCCGCATCAATTATTCCCTGAGCCTCCGCCCATTTTACCGACTCCGTATTTGTAAGATTCAGACCGAAGCCGCCGTGTATATCCATGCCGAGCTTTTTAGCCATTTCAACTGCACCGACATTATTTGCAAGTACCTCATTTATTCCGAGCGCTCTGACTCTTTTCAGATGGGAATATATATTATTCTCAATCCCGAACATTCCTCTCGGTATTTCCACGGCTACGGCAAATCCTCTGTCCATTAGTGAATTAAGTCTTTCGCTGTCGGTATCGACGGGAACATAAATAAGCTCACTGTCAAGAAAACTATCCGATATATCGCAGTCGGCAAATCTTGCCCTGTAATTTTTCGGTCTGATATTCTTTCTTGTACCTGCCTCCGAAACAGTAATTGAGGAAAATTTAACGCTCTTTGTCATTCCTCTTATTTCCGATAATCCGTCAAGACAGGCTGTTCTCATAGAATTAAGGGAGGAAACAGGCATGGTTAAACCTTTACCTATGTTACATTCAAGCTTTTGCATAAAGTACGGCGTTCCGCCCGTTTTGGATATACTCTTTTCACATCTGTCATAATCAAGCGGAAGCTTTATCGCCCTTTCAGGCACCGCCCCCTTTGCCGTAAAGCTGTTTTTATCACTGTCAGTTACAGTAAGACTGCTCCCGCCCTCACATATATCAAGTGTAAAATCAACAGGTATATGTCTGCGTTCGTTTTTATACATTTCATGGACAGATGCAAAAACCTTACCGTCCGCCGCCGTAACGTTTTCCTTTGAGCGTATTCCGAACATATCGGCTCCCCGCTTTCCGGTGTAATAGCCGTCCGTAAATCCCGAGCGTGAAAAAACAGCCTTAAGATTTTCGGAAAGCTCAGGGGAAATTTTCCCTTCGTCAAGACTCTGACGACACGCTGAAACCGCGGCGGCAACATATTCGGGGCGTTTCATTCTGCCCTCAATTTTTGCGGATGCTATCCCCATACTCTCAAGCTCTCGAAGATGTTCTATAATGGACAGATCCCTGAGACTCAAAGCATAATCCGAATTGCCGCCCGATGAAAAAGGCAGTCTGCACGGCTGGGCACAGGCTCCTCTGTTTCCGCTGCGTGAGCCGAGCATTGCACTGAAATAGCATTGACCCGATACACTCATGCAAAGAGCTCCGTGTACAAATACTTCAAGCTCAACAGGGCAGTCCTTTGCTATTTCCTCTATTTCCTTTTTGGAAAGCTCACGGGACAGGACCACTCTTGTAAGTCCGAGCTTATACAAATTTTCAACACCTGCACGGGTATGAACGGAAAGCTGGGTCGAACCGTGTATCGGCATATCGGGAGCACATTTCCTGACAAGAGAAATAAGTCCGACATCCTGCATAATCAGTGCATCCACACCTGTTTCACAGGCATATTCAACAAGCTTTAAAACATCCTTAAGCTCATCATCATGCACAAGGGTATTGCAGGCAAGGTGTACGGCGGCTCCGTTTATATGGCAATATTTCACCGCCTCCCCGAGCTGTTCATTATCAAAGTTATGTGCCGAGGAACGTGCGCTGAAGCTTTTTGAACCGAGATATACCGCATCAGCACCCGACCTTACAGCGGCATAGACACATTCCATGCTGCCCGCCGGTGCAAGTATTTCAAGACCCTTCATAACGCAACTCTCTTATTTCTTATCCGAGGCATCGAAAAATGACAGATTTTCCTCATCCTCTGCTTCCTTTGAATTTATCTTGCGAACTGTCTTTACCGCCGGAGAAACAGGTGCAGGCTCTGTTGCTCTGCCCTTTTCGCTGAGCCTTTTGCGGTAGGTTTCAATATCCTTTTTAAGCTTTTCGTTCTCTCTTATCGCCGCATCATATTCCGCACGATACCTTGCGGCATCGTTAAGATACTCCTTTACCTGACTGCGCAGCTTGTCCGAATCCTCCTCGGCTTTGGTCATGGCGTCACATATATTGAGCGAAGCAAGCATTACCGCCGATGTCAGCGACAATCCCGAAGCAGCCCTGCGTACAGCCTCTATTTCTTTATTAAGTCTGCCGGCTACGGCTTTTGTATATTCCTCCCCCTCAACGCTCAACACTGTAAATCTTGTGCCGGCAATATCTATTTTTATACGGTTCTTGATTTTTTCTTCCATTAAAATACACCTCTGATTTCATAAATATACAAGGATATTATAATACATTTTCGACCAATATAAAAGCGAAATTTTGTTTTTACCTAAAATTATTCATATACCGGCGAAACATAAAAAACACAAAAAAAGAATATTCTGTATTTCTGTTGAAAATTTGTTGAGAATGGGTTATAATAATATGGATATTGTTTTTATATGAGTAAACAATTTCCATTAAATTCAGGTGCATTATGGAATATACTACATACAGCACCGTTCGGACTGTTTCACCTAATGCATTGCATAAGGTATAGTCCCGAATTTACAGTGGCGGCACGCCGCCGGGGCGGAGTCTCTCCGCAGGAAGGGGATTTTTATTATGTCAAAGTCAAAGCCTACACCGAGTGAGATAAGAGAGCTCATAATAGCAAAGCTTTCGCATAACTTCGGTGTAACACCGTCAGATGCAACTGACGAACATTACTACAAGGCAATTGCACTCATTCTTCGTGATATCATGCGTCAGGAATATAAGGATTTCAGTGATACTGCGGTAAAACAGCAGAGCAAAACCGTTTACTACCTCTGCATGGAATTTCTTATGGGTCGTTCTCTAAAAAATGACCTATATAACCTTGGTCTTGAGGATACCGTATGTCAGGCTCTCAAAAGCATGAATATCAAGCTTGAAAATATATACGAACAGGAACCCGACGCCGGTCTCGGCAACGGCGGCTTGGGCAGACTTGCAGCTTGTTTCCTTGACGGTCTTGCAACACAGAACTACAGCTCAATGGGATATTCTCTCCGCTATGAATACGGTATATTCCGTCAGAAGCTTGTTGACGGCTGGCAGACAGAACTTCCTGATTTTTGGCTTCCGGGCGGCGCAGTATGGCTGCAGGCTCACCCCGAAAAGAGCATACCCGTATACTTTGACGGAAATGTGACCGAAACATGGCATGGTAATCATCATTCCATAGCAATAGAAAATGCAACAAAAATCATCGCGACACCCTATGATATGCTTGTTCCGGGTGACGGCGGCAAGGGTGTAAGCAGACTCAGACTCTGGGCTGCAACCTCCGATAACTTTGATATGAAGCTGTTCAACTCAGGCGATTATGTACGCGCAATGGAACAGAAGGCTCTTGCGGAAAGCATTACAAGAGTACTTTATCCTGAGGATAATCATTCCGAGGGCAAGAGCTTGCGTCTTAGTCAGCAATATTTTCTTGTATCTGCTACAATTCAGGATATAATCCAGCGCCACCTCAGAAACTATAATTCGCTTGATAATCTTCCGGATGTTGTTGCTATCCATCTCAATGATACACACCCGGTTCTTGCAATTCCCGAGCTTATGCGTATTATGCTCGATGAATGCGGCTATGACTGGGATAAGGCATGGGATATCGTAACACGCACCATTGCATATACCAACCATACGGTTATGAGCGAGGCTCTTGAATGTTGGCAAGTTGAGCTTTTCCGCAGAAGGCTCCCCCGTATATATCAGATAGTAGAAGAAATAAACCGTCGTTTCTGTGCACAGATGCATGAGCAAAATATTGACGGATATAAAATCGGCAGAATGGCTGTTATCAATGACGGCATTGTAAAAATGGCTAATCTTGCGGTTATCGCATCACATTCCGTAAACGGTGTATCAAAGCTCCACAGTGAAATTCTTAAGGATTCCGTGTTCAACGACTTCTATACCGTAACACCGGAGAAGTTCAAGAACGTAACAAACGGTATCGCACACAGACGTTGGCTCAATCAGTCAAATCCCGGTCTTGCAGATCTTATAACCGAGCTTATCGGAGATAAATTCAAAAAGGATGCAAATGCCCTTGAGGGTCTTATGGCATATAAGAACGATGCCGCAGTTCTTGCAAAGCTTGCTGTTATAAAGAAAAAGAATAAGGAAAGAATGGCTAAATACATTCTTGAAAATAACGGAATAAAGGTGGATACAAACTCTATCTTTGATGTTCAGGTAAAACGTCTGCACGAGTATAAGCGTCAGCTTCTCAATGCCCTGCATATATTCAGCACCTATCAGTGGCTCAGGGAGAACCCCGATGCGGATTACAAACCGAAAACCTATATATTCGGCGCAAAGGCAGCCCCGGGTTATTATTTTGCAAAGCAGATAATTCAGTTTATCGTAGCGCTTGCAGACAAAATAAATAATGATCCCCGTGTAAACAAAAAGCTCAAGGTTGTATATCTTGAGGATTACCGTGTATCGGTTGCCGAAAAGCTGATACCTGCCGCAGAAATAAGCGAGCAGATTTCCCTCGCAGGCACTGAGGCATCGGGTACTTCAAATATGAAATTTATGATAAACGGTGCAATCACTCTCGGCACACTTGACGGTGCAAATGTTGAAATACATGATGTTGTCGGCGATGATAATTCCCTTATCTTCGGTATGACAACACCCGAGGTTAATCAGCTTAAGAGACAGGGCTATAATCCGAGTATCCCGTATAACAACAACCATATCATCAAAGCTGCCGTTGACGGAATCTGTGCGGAATTCGGGGATCGCTTCAGTGAAATAGCACATTCTCTTTCAACCTCCGATCCGTATATGGTTCTTGCCGATTTTGCGGATTATGCCAATACCCAGCAAAAGGCATCACGTCTTTATGAAGAAAAGAACACATGGAACAGAATGTCGCTTATAAATATAGCTAAAGCAGGAAGATTTGCCGCCGACCGCAGCATAAGAGATTATGCCGATACGATCTGGTATGCTAAACCTGTAATTCTTGAATAATCAATAAACCGGCATATAACCCGACAGCCGCATAGGGACTAAGACCTGTGCGGCTGTCGATTTTTATACCCATATCAAAAAAAGGAGCCGTCCGTATTATCGGAAAGCCCCTCTAAAATAACAACACTCATTATTTAGCACGTTTTGCAATGATATCCGCCATTTCTCCGACATTCTTCATGGATGCAATCTCACCCATTGAAAACTTTACCTTAAATTCCTTCTGAACAGCCGCCATAAGCGTTATATGTTCAAGGCTGTCCCAGTCCTCGATATCGTTTGCGGTAGTTTTTGCATTTACCGTAATATCGTCATCATCAAACACATCTCTGAACACCTTATTCAATCTTGCATAAATTGTCTTAGAATCCATAGCTCTATCCCCTTTAATTTAATTATTAAGTGAAGAATTATCTTCAACTGTAATTACATTGTTCTTTTTTTCATACCCGGCAATATCGAGTTTCCATACGGTATTGCCCTCGGAATCCTCCTCAATCTTTTCAAAACCAAAGACATTGAAAAGCTCCCGAACCATTTTATTTTTGGCTGTGGGATAATAATACCCCTTTATGGTTTTTATACCCCTTTCAGCCGCACGCTCCACAAGCCTGTCAAGCATTGCAAGCTCCATATCTCTTTTCAGCACTCTACAGCTCATTATCCATAAATCTATATTGAGTATATCTCCGTCTATCTTGCCTATGACCACAGATACAACTCCGTTATCACCAAACTTATCCGTAAGCTTACCATACAGACGTATATATTCATTGCTCTTATATACGTCGTCCATTTCGGTTGCGGTATAACGCTTTGTTGTAACATTGAATTGGTTGCTCTTATTCGTAAGCTGCGTTATTCTTTGCAGATAAACAGGTATGAAATCATCAATAACAGCCTTCATATCAAGGCTTAACAGATATTCGCCGTAATCGGCAAAGGATGCCTGCTGAGCGGATCTTTCGGCATTAGCCTTATACATCTCATTTCTTTTCAGATCATCCGCACTGAAATTGGTAACTTCAAAATATCCTCCCCTGTCAAGATTAATAATATAATTTTCAACACCGTCCATCCGCGGCACTGCAACACCCTGAACCTGTGCACGTACAATCTCTCTTTCAGCCGGATTGTCATCGGCAAATACTATAGAGTCGGGGAAAATATTAAGTTCATTTGCGGTTTCGATTATATTTCTGTCCTTATTTTCCCAGTTAGCCTTTATTATAATGAAATCCTCCGGTTTTAGTGCCCCCTCGGGGTGATTAAGACCCGCTATTGCATTTTCATGATCGTTTTTGGAGCATACAGTGAGTATAACACCAATATCCTTAAGCGACCTTACATAGCTCTGAAATTCATAATAAGATTGTGAAACACCCGTTTCCTGACCAATCTGTATTCCGTCAACACCGTCATCACCTACAACGCCTCCCCAAAGGGTATTGTCAAGATCGAGGGCAAGTGCTTTTTTATTTTTTCCGAATACGGATTTTATAATATTAGAAAGGTTAAATGAAAATTCAGGTATAGCCTCCGTACACATGGCATATTTATACATATTCCAGTATGACGGATCACTCCACTGCCTAAGACCGTATGAAGCGGAAATGAAATTTATGTCATTTATATAAAAGCCTTCATTTTTTTCCGCATAATCATAAAATAACCCATTCAGCCTGCTCACAAAATTAGAGCGGCCTCTGTAGTCGGAGCAGTCCTTATTTCCCATAAGCCTGTAGAACGGCATTTCAAAATTATTTTGTATAATAGGGCAATGATATGTTTCCGTTATCTTCTTCCACATCTGCTCGAATTTTGCATATTCCCTCTGAAGCTTTTCTTCAACCTGCTCCCTGCTTTCCGCAGTTGTGGGATAATTCACTATATTGCGGCTTGTCGTATGAATATATACAAGGTCCGGTGAAAAATCCAGAAGCTCCTCACTCGGAAACATGATGTCCTGCCAATATTGTGCATATTCGGACTCATAAAATTCCGGCTCGATTCCCTGATCAAGCAGAAACAGTTCAAGATAAACTATAATATCATGTGTTGTCGAGCCGCCGAATACGGCTATTTTTTTTCTGAGTCTCTCCCTGCCATCGGCAAGGAGAGCACGCCTTAACGATTTTTTCTTTTTAATTATATAATCACTTTCAAACGGATATTCGAGTTCTTTCATATATCCTCCCCGTACAAGAATTATTTTATAATAAACTCATCAGTCCTCGTCCTTAAGACCTTCGTCTACGATTTTTCTGCCCTTAGCCTGAGTTCTGAGATTTTCAAGATTATCTGCATTATCTCCGACTGCCGAATACGATACCATAGTGAAAAGCATATCCGTAACGTTATTCTGCTTTACAAAATCGACAAGATTAAGACCGAAATACCTCATATCAACAACATATATTTCCTCATAGGAGCCAAACAGATATCCGGGTATAGCATTACCGTAGCTGTCCTTGACAATAAGAAGCTTTTTGCCGTTCTTAACGTCTGTCTTTACCTTTACAACCTGTTCATCTCCGCCCATAAAGGTAAGATATGCACTTCTTACATCACCGACACCGTTAAAGAATCTTCCCTTTCCGGTATATTCAAAATCGGTCGTGTAATAATATGTCATGCATTTGTCGATATTTCCGGGTGTATAATAAGAAAATACCTCCGGATCATTATTAAGGTTTGCATCCTCGGTAAAACCATACATCGTACCTACAAAGCCTTCCATATCATTCTTTTTATAGGTACTCAGATCCTTGAAACTAAGCCCCGCAGCCTTCGCAAAAGTCTCTGCCGCATAATACGCTCCGAGTGGCGTCCAGTGATGATCGGTTCGGAAATATATCTCCTCATCCTTATGCTCTCCCAGAACATCCGTAATATCTATTGATACTATATCCTTATCAAGTTTGCTCTCAATACTCTTTATGCTGTCTTTCTGGCTGGCATTAAAATCAGAATAGCTGGCCGGTGTATAATATTCGCTTGCAAGAGGTGCTACCATCGAATAAATTTTAACGCTGTCACCGAGATCCTTGTGGAAATTGTTAAGTGCCTCAGCATACGTACTTCCGCTTCCCCCGCCGAAAAGCTCAAGGGCACGATAATGACCGTTGTTCTTGACAACAATTATTCCGTTTTCCACGGTGACCTCTTCATCCTCAGAGGATTCCTGAGATGTCTCCTGAGATGATTCCTCCCTGCTATGTTCGGGTTGACTTTCCGTTCCCGGGTTCTCGCCTGACTGTTGAGATTCGGTTTTTGAATTTTCTGCGGCATCCGGCTCTGATGCTTCGGACTGCCCATCCTTATTATCCCCGACCGGCTTTATGACCGATGGCTTACCCACAACCTTAACCTCATCTTCGGTATGTATTCCGAACAGTGATTTGAAACTATATCCCACATTTTTTAAATCATCTCGATAGGGGACAGTATCATCATAGTGTTCCGTAAGACCGGCGGTATACTCTCCCGAAAAATATGAATCAAATGTAAATTCAGGCATCCCGGCAAGCTTTCGTTTTTCAATTTCCGATACCTCAGGACGGGGCAATATCACCATAAGCAAAGCCGCAACAAAAAAAATCGGCACAATTATCATAAGCGATATTATCGCAAAGCCACGCTCAACGCCTTTTCGCGGAATATTATTAAGCCCTTTTTTTCTTTTTCGCTTTTTAACGGACTGAACTTCTTTATTCTCCATTTGCAACTCCTCTTATCAGAAGCGGAAATACAAAAACGGATTATTTGTATTATCCACAAGCAATATACTCGATATTATCAGCAATGCACAGCAAATAAGCGTTCCGCCTAACTGTCCTGCCGCATATACTGTATTGTTTCCCCATTTATAGAAGAAATATTTGACCTTTTCAAGAATCGGCATTGATACAATTATTGCAAAAATAATCAGGAAAAGATTATTAATCAGAGAATCTCTTGTCAAGATATCAGAAAATTCGTTGCCATTAGTTATCATACTCAAACCGGAGATATTCATAAAGAATCTTCCGAGCTGACCGAGATCGGTAAAATAGAATATACCAAAGCCTATGACAATAATAATTTTACTGTATATATGTGTCCAGACCTTATTCCATTTTTTAAGCCTTTTCTTTCCTATTTTTGTCTCAATAAAGATAAATAACCCGAAATACAGACCCCAGAAAATAAAATTCCATGAAGCGCCATGCCACATACCCGTGCAGAACCACACAAGAAACAGATTAAAATATTTTCTCGGTTTGCCGAAAATGGGAACATAGAACAGATAATCCCTGAAGAAAGAGCTTAAAGAAATATGCCATCTCTGCCAGAATTCACTTATTGTTTTACATATGAACGGATAATTAAAGTTTTCATTGAAATGGAAACCAAACATTCTTCCCAGACCTATAGCTATATCCGAATATCCGCTGAAATCAAAATACACATACAGCGAATAAAGAATTACGGTATACCATGTTCCGCAAAATGAAAGGTTTGTTATATCCGTTCCGAAGAACTGTTCAACAACAGCATAGAGGTTATTTGCAATTATAACTTTTTTAGCAATACCGAGAATAGCTCTTTTAGCACCCTCACTGATATCAACAGCTCTGATTTTTCTGTTTGTTATCTCCTCATCAATAACACTGTATCTTACAATAGGTCCGGCAACAAGCTGTGGGAAAAGTGACAAATACAGAAGAAAGTTAATATATTTTTTTTGAGGTTTTACAGTTCCCCACAAACAATCCATAATATAAGATATTGCCTGAAACGTAAAGAAGCTTATTCCTATAGGCATAACTATCTCCGGAACAGGAATTCCCAGTCCGGTCACGGCATTTATATTTTCAACAATAAAGCCGCTGTATTTGAACACAATAAGCAGTGCGAGGTCAAATACTATCGCAGCGGCGGCGACAAGCTTTTTTTTCGGTTCTTTTTTTAAATAACCGATAAGCCTTGACGCAAACCAGTTTACAAATGCGCTGATAACCAGAAGACTTACCCACACAGGTTCTCCCCATGCGTAAAAAATAAGTGATGCCGCTATAAGTACAATATTTTTTTGTTCAATTGTTTTGCAAATGTAGTAGCAAAACAGACAAATCGGCAAAAAAACATACAAAAAAAACAAAGACGAAAATACCATTTTATTTCTCCATAATTCTACAAGATCCCTTTTATATAGATTTATTTTACTCCACTAAAAGAATAATATCAAGGAATTTTAAACGATTTTTTATTACAGTTTTGTAAAACGGTGATTTGCACAAAAATATTTCTGAATATATTGATTTACATATATCATTAATACAAAGCGGCAAAAACAGCCTGAAATATGACACTGCATATTGTGCAGAACATCATATTCCGGCTGTTTATACTATTTATTACCCTGAATAAGCTTTTTGTATACTCTCTCACTGCAATTTTTATCACTGAAAGCAAATGTATCGTTTATTCTTTTGAGATACTTATCCTTGATTTTACAGTCATTTTTCATATAATCTATTATAAGATCAACAGTCGACTCTATATCATACACAACTTCACCGAAACCGTCACGCTCATAATCATAATATCCCGCAGTATATGAATGTTCTCCGCTGAAAAATGCCTCCTTGTCAAACTGAGTATATATTATAGGCTTTCTCAGGTATGCGAAATCAAATGCAACGGAGGAATAGTCCGTCAGCATAAGGTCGCTTTCGGCAAAAATTTCACGATAGGATTTTTCCGCGTCAAAGAAAATAACATCGTCATTCTTATCAAACAAATCAAGATACGGCTCAATTATCGGATGAGGCTTGCAGCAGATTTTATATCCGTATTTCTTTGCTGCCTCACGAAGTCGTTTATTATTGAAAAGCGAATTATAAAATTTATAATACTTGCTTTCCTTATAGTCATCCCTTATTATCCATATACCCGTAACAGGATCGGGATATTTCATAAGAGATTTTCTCCATGTGGGCATAACTGTGATATATTTCTTTTCATCATGATAAAGAAAATCATGTCTCGGCAGACCTGTAAGCCATACATTTTCAGGCTTATAGAAATACTCATAGTCAAGAATAGACTGATATTCCGGATTTGTTGTAACAACAAATCCGAAAATATTCCTGTTGTAAAGATTAAGCCACGAGGACAGATCATCCTTGATAACGCCGTGCTGCAGGAATGCAAAACGTCTTTCGCACAATATATCCCTGTAGTAAATATTACCCCTGAGAAAAGGATTAACCACCGGATTATTCGCCTGTGATGATATTATATATGAGCTCAGCAGATGGTATATCTTGTGTTTTTTGGAATTTGTAGATATAACCTTTCCGATTTTCGCCATTCTTTTGCCGTCCTCGGAGTTTTTGTCAATAACAAAATAACATTTCAGCCTTTTATTATTGACCTTCTGCATATATTTAAAAAATGCTTCACCGTTATCATCGGCTTTATTTGTTCTGTCGGAAATAAGCCATATATCCTTTTTATAAAACGGTTTTATTATATGATACAATATCCTTGCATAATATGCGTGCCTTGCATAATCATTATCTATACGTGACAATGTTTTCAGATATTTAAGCTCACATTTTACCCTGTCAAAAAACGAAGCCTTACTGATAATAACGGAACTGTCGGCGGGTGAATATTTCATCATTCTCTTATCATTATAATAATAGCAGTCGGGAACAACCGAACAAACAGGAGAAAATTTACCGAAACTTATATTGCTTTTTTTGATTATATCTCCCTTATGAATGCAGAAAAATTCAATCTTACATTCATTTCTTCCCTCAAGATCTATCTCAATTTCAAAACTCATGCCGGGATATTCGTTTCTTCCCCACACAAAAGTATCATAACTATGTCCCGTATCCACTGCTTTAATCTTTTCCTGTTGATCAACAATTGCATACAATGCAAATTCGTCTTTCTTACATCCGGCAAATTTTATTCTTCCGCGGAACGTCACTTTGTCTTTCTCCAGCTCAACAAAGTCTATATTGATTGTATTTGTTGATAATTCGCAAACCTTTACATTTTTAAAATAAAGTCTTTTAGTAAAGGATCTCCGTACAAATCTTATTTTCCCGTCATGCTTTATTCTGAAGATAAGCAGTTTATATGCAAGCTGCAATCCGCAGTTATTTATAATATTATCATCAATATTTGCCAAAAGCTCCTTAAGATACTTCTCATATTCCTCAATTGACATCAGAGGTGCGAAAATCTTTTCCGCAGACGGGGCGGTAAAACTCCATTTAAGAAAAATCATTAAATTATACTGGACAAACCTCGGTATGCAGCCGAATTCATCCAAAAATCGTTTTGCATTAGCGGTTATGAATTCATCAAAAAACAATTCAAGCTTTTCCTTTGAATCCCTGAAATCCTCAAAGAAACCGAATACAGGTGAATTTCTTATCCAAGGTCTGAAGCCTGCGGCTTTGTCTTTGAATACACTGATCGTCTGTGTCTGACCGGCAAGCCTGAGCAGCATATCACATTCAAAAACGGATTTGATATCAAGCTTTGTATTTATATCAAATGCAAGCTTCGTACTTATAAAACAACCCGAAAGAAAAACCAGGGGAAAAGAATATTTTTCATTCAAATCGCAATTATTCGGCTTATTTTTCATCGCCCTGATTATTTCCGAAAAATTTTTATCTGTTGAAGGATCAGGCATAACCGTTGCAAGACATATATTTCTCACTTCAAATACTGCCTTCATATAGGCAAATGTATATTCTGTATAGGATCCTCCGCATTCCGGAAAACAAACGTATTTTCCCTTAACAAGTTTTATGGCTTCGGCATAAGCAGAAGCCTGTGTTTTAAATATCCCGGTGCATACATCTACATTCTTATTTTCTTTTTTCAGTCCGGAAATATAATCCTCATAATCCTCTCTTTCACTGCGTACAAGAATAATCTGTATATCGGATTGAAGAATATCACTTTGTTTAAATATACTGTCAAGCGTATCTTCCGCACAATCGTTTGACATATAAATTACAGTACTGAAAAAAGGTTTGTTTTCCACATTCATTTCATTAGATCCTTTCTTTATTAAAATACACCTGTCAGATTTATTACAGCTTTCCCTTGTCACTCCGTCAACGTTTTATTGTTTATCTTCTTACCGAGATAAGCTACAAGTTTATTATATCCGAGGTATTTTTTTATCAATTCCAAAACCACTGAAACTGCCAAAGATACAGCCGGTAAAACAAAGGTAATTAATGCAAAATGGCGGAACGGATAAGTAAATTAACAGAACAAATAATTTCTTATAAATGTATGGAACAAGGAGATATCCATTGAATGTTTTCCTGTGAACATCAGTATATTACTTATCAGAGGAATATCGGAAATAAATACATAACAATAGCAGCAGACAAAGGCGGAATAACATTCCCATTCAGTTCACAAGTATAGTCCGAACCGATTCCTCAAGTGAGCTTTACTTTTGCGTAAAACAGAAGCACCAAAACAGATGTTAAAAATACAAACTTGATAAGCTTACTTATAATCTTGTTTTTAGTTATCATAAATGCCTTTGATCTTGCAAAAACATCATATTGTGCACATATAACTCCCAATACTATTGCAAGCAGCCACCTTGTTATATTCCCCCATCACCACCTTCAACGTTCAAACTCGGATTTTTCAGGAAGAATTTTATTAAAGCAGTCCTGTATCATAAGCTTTTTTTCATTGAAATTTTCCGTGCGTGATGTGTCATTTATACATATCATCAAATATTCTTGTTTTAAAATGGCATCGCAGGCTTTTGCAAAATTACTTTCCTTGATATGAAAACATTCTCCTGTTTTGGGTGATCGCACGGAATATTTTCCCTCACAAAACTGCCAGTATTTGAATAACCACTGATTTACATTATATTCTTTTCTGAATTTGTCAAGGCTGGTTTTATCAAGAACAGCATAATATTTATCCCATACATCATTTAATGTACTTTTCAAAAATCCGGACGGTAAATGGTTATAATGAAATCCCGGGAACCACTCCCAGAAGCTTAGCATTGCCGTTTTCAGATTTATACGAAATCCGTTTTTCAAGCTGAACCATTTACCTAAATCTCTTTTCATTATCTGCCTTTTTCGGGAAGCAAATTCAGTATTTATCACTTCCATATCAGAACCGTTAAAATGACCTGCGCTATCTTCGCCGAAATAAATACAATTAAGTCCGAAAGTATCACACGGAAGTCCGTCTTTAAAAAAATCTTCCGGTGTCACAGGTTTAATAATGAACATATCGTCATTGAAGTACACAAACCTGTCAGCCAATCCGTTTATCCGGTGCATATTCAACTCTATTGTATGTGAACTGAAAGTAGGCAAATATTTCTCGGGAATATAATCCCGATGATTGACAATATTGAGCTTCGGATGTTCGGTGTTGAGCCACGGCGGAAGATGTCCCCATGTAATAAAATGTATTTTATTTACCCATGGTGCAAATTTTTCCACCGCCCTGAACCAATACTGTAAATTATCCCAATCACGGTATCTTACCGATGTATCACTGCTATTCATAACTGCAGAAGTATCATATTTTGCCTTTTCAGCCTGCCACTCGGGGTCGTTCCCGTCCACCCACGGCAGAACAAAATCAATTTTTTCTTCTGACATATATTATAACCCCTTAATCTCTCTGTAATTACGCTCACAATTATTTTTATCATACAAATCGAAAAATTCATCGTGCTTTTTCAGATATTCTTCCTTATTTTTAAACCTCTCTCGGATCGCCTCCTCCAGCTCGTCAAGTGCATCCTCCAATTTATAGCAAACCTTCCCGAAACCATCTTTTTCATAACTGAAATATCCCTCCGGGTATTGTCCCCTGCGGAAATCATTATAATCAAACTGATAATACATAAGCCTTTTTTTCATATACGCAAAATCCATTGCTATGCTCGAATAATCGGTAATGAGATATGCCGACTCCTTAAGAAGCTCCTGAACATCATATTCCGGCCATTTTGCGACGATTATATTTTTATTTGTTATATTAAAATATTTAAGGAACAGCTGCATATCCCTATGCGGGTAAAACACAAGCTTAAGCCTGTTATCTTCAAGGATTTTATGAAGCCGTTCACTGCCGAGGAATCCGCTCCAACCCCTGAAATATTCCGTATGCGTAAAATCCGACACATCCTCAATGTCATATGATGCCGAAGTCGGTGTCGCTATCCAGCTTCGCCATGTCGGCATAAGTAATATCTGATTTTCCTTTACCTCCGCATCGTGCAGTCCGTCCAGTCTGCAAATACCGAGTTTTTTAACGTACCCCTGCGGATAGCCGTACTTTTCGCTTACGTATTTCCATTCCCTGTCCGTACTGCATACAAACATTCTCATCATCGTATTTTCATAATAAAGCCAAGGCATATCATCCTTTATAATACCATGCTGCAAAAAAATTCGTGTATTCTTCAGAATTTTATTTACCTCAAGAAAATAACACACTGCCGCATTGGGTTTTCCCCCTTTTTGCGAACTGATATTCTTATTTGCCGTAAGATATAATATCCAATGCATCAAACTACCGTAATTTACGACTTTTCCCAAGTCTTTCACTCTGATATAGTCAGGGGAATGTTTTTTTATTGCATAGACCGTATCCTGCTCCGGATAATTTTGTCTTATATATCTGAAAAGATAAAAACCGTTGTCTCTCGCCTCATTTTCATTATCGCATATAAGCCATAAATCTCTGCGGAAAAGCCTATACACGAGTGCTATCGGCAAAGCAATTATGAACTTGAATATATGACATACATCTCTTAATTTTACACGTTGAAGTTTCTGAAAAAAGCTTTCTTCCATCTCCCACACCCCTGCCGATTATCTGAGAATATTACAAAACGTCAGGCAATTCCTTTCTCAGACGGTTGTAGTTGTAAATGCCCAGAATTATAACAAGAGCAAATTCCGCAAGGAAAATCGCATTTTCCCACAGAGGGTGGAGTCCGTATTTCATGCTTGCATCATAACTCGGAGCTTCCCATATCCATTTATTGCAAAGAATTGCCTTTCTGTAAGCATTGACAAAATAGGTCATCGGATTAAACAGAAGAGCTATACGGATTGCTTCATTGTCAAGGATATACGAATCATAGCACACACCGGAAAGCCAGAACAGACCGGACATGATTGTAGTTATAAAGCTTGAAAAATCCTTGCTGAACGCACTCATAGGTGCAAGTGACCACAGAAGTGCGAGGAAAAACATAAACATAAGCGGTGCAAGGAACAAAAGCTGCAAGTCATAAATACTCGGCTGATATCCCGTAATAAGAAGGTAGATATAGCTCAGCGAAAACAGGAAAATATGCACATAAAATTTTGAAATGGTCGTATAAGTCATTATTACCGAAACAGGAAAGGAAACTTTGGTAACGAACTGCCTGTTTGTCACAATAGATTTAGAACCTCTGCTGACAGTATCGCTCATAAAGAACCATGGTATAAAGCCCACAAGAAGAAAAACAAAATACGGTGCTCCCATTTCCATTCTGTTTGCCGAACGCAAGCCTATCGTAAAGGCAAACCAATATACGAAAAGCTGAAACAGCGGTTTCATAACAGCCCATAAAGGACCGAGTATTGCTCCTTTATATGTCTTTATAAGGTCTTCCTTGGCAAGCATAAAGGTCTGCTTGCCAAATCCCTTATGCTCATTCGGTATCTGCACAACCGCCGACCACAAATTTTTAAAAAAACGGGAAACTCTGCCTCCCCTTTCAGACACACGCCCGGTATCTGTCATAACATTACCTCCATTTTCAGCTTCGAGCCGCCACGCATTTTTTTACCTCTTCAATTTCCTTTTCAGCCGCTCCGTCAAGACTTCTTTTCCAAAACGGCAATTCAATTATTCCCACAATAGTCCCTATTCCATATATAATATGAAGCATTGGAAATATAAATATAAGCAGCGGCATATATACATTTTTTCTTTCGGATGCAATAATTGCCGCCATTGTCATAAAAACATCAACTGTAAAATATAATCCTCCGAGTACAACAGCCGGAATATATAAAAGTGTATTACCCGTAAAAATTCCCGCCGCAAGCAATATAAGACATAATATTATTGCTCCCACAAAGCAAAACGGCACAAAATGGAACAGTGAAAGACACTTCGGGCATACCCCCAGCGTGAGTCCTATCCATTTGCCGTTTCCGTATTTTTGCTTGAGCATTCCCGAAAGTGTTGGTCTTATATTCTGATATGATATTATTTCATCACTCTGACATATCTTATATCCGTTCTGCCTTATCCTCCAATGAAACTCATTATCCTCCGTGCGGCCGAGGTTCTCGTTAAAGCCGCCGACATTTGCAAAAACCTCCCGCCTGTACGCTCCGTGGAAAAGTGAGGAAACATATCGTTTTCCCTCTCCCTTTCTGCGATAGCCTGCAAAGGAGCTCCCGAACATTGAATTTTCGGCAAGAAGGAGTGTTTCCTTATATGGTGTAGGTTCCAAAATATTGCAAGGTCTTGCACCGCCGCAAACATATTCTCCCCCGGCAATAACCCCTACATTCTTCTCTATAAAATCCCGTGGTACTGATGCATGAGCGTCAACTCTTATAATAATATCACCCAAGGCATTCTTTATAGCTGTATTCCAGCCTGCCGCCTGTGACCTTTTCGGATTATTAAGCACGGATATATTCATATAAGCGTTTTTATTATCTCCTGCAAATTTTGAAAATATATTTTTTGTATTATCCCCCGAGCCGCTGTCAACAAGCACTATTTCCGTTTCACTCTTAGGATAGGTCTGTGAAATCACATCATTCAACAGACCCGGCAGGGCTTTTTCCTCGTTATATGCTATAATACATAACGAAACCGTCATAAATACACAGTCCTATACACCATAGTTAAGTAATATTATAATTTCAAAAAAGCACTTTGTCAATCAATCCCGGTTATTTTCGGTATCATAACAACACAAAAGCAAAAATACCGAAAATATCTGTATGCTTTGGCAAATTAATATCAACCGTATATGAAAAACAGACCCCCTGCACTTCCGGGCAAAAGTGCAGGAGGCTGTCTGAAATGCTTATAATACTTATTTTACATAGGTCTTATAGGTCTTCATTATTCTTGTAACAAAATCAGAAAAAGACATATTGGACTCCTCCCCGGAAGGATATTCTCCGTCAAGACTGAATTTAAAATTATTATCTGCATTTGCAAAGCTTATGCTTGGCTTGACAAAGCTCTGATAATTTTTCTTTGCCTTATTATACTGTGCCTCAAATTGTGAATTATTCCACAATGACAGTCCCGCAACCTTTTTAAGTGCCGATGTGTATTTGGTATTGAGGAAGTTTCCGTCCTCAATGGCAAGCTTTATCAGCGGATTTGCCTGAATCTGATTTGCACCCGCCGCACGATTGGAATAGGGTGACTGACCTGTCATTCCCGTTCCGTCAGGATTATATCCCATTGTAACCCCGAGTGTGCGGTCATTATCATATGGTATAAATACCGCCTTTCCGTTGTCCTTTCTGAAGTAGATATAGTGGTTATTGTAATTATTCCTTATGTCATCGGGATCTCCCGCAAAATAATATGCCGCAAGGAATTTTGCAAAATAATCCGTATCGAGCACAGCCTCAAGCTGTGATTGTGTCGGATTTGAATTTATAACCTTGAGGAAATTCTTAAGCTTTTCGTTCTTGGATGTTTTTTCATTTGTCTTAAGATCAAAATTATATTTTGCTCCCTTATCCTCGTCCGTTATACCTATTGATACCTGATTTTCCACATAATTTGCCGGTGAATATGTCCAACCCACCTTATAAAGATCTCCTCCGAGAGCGGACTCCGGCAAATTACGTTCAAGGAAGATCTCATCTATCGGCTCATATATAGTCATAACTCCATAGTTATTGTTATTGAACTTAAGCTGTGAAAGTCCGATTTTCTGTGCCATAACCCCGCTCTGTCTGAACATTTCCGCAGCATAAATTTCCCTTATATAGGTATCGTCATAATTTCTGTTCCATTTGACGTCGAGCTTTTTCAATGTAGCAAAACGTCTGTTTTTTCTTTCCTTTCTCTCGGCAGTGCTTTTCCATACCTTGGCATCACTTCCGTAATAATCCTTATCATCAAAGGTTTCGTTAAAGCTTAATTTATAATGCGAAAGATTCAGCTCTCCAGAATCATCATAAACAGGCAGAACAGAAAGATTGCCCTTTGCGCGTATTCCTACCTCATCTATCGTATAGCTTTTTCCACCGACTGTGATAACAACTGTTGCCTTTCTGTAAATGGGGGATTTTGTACCCTTACTCTGATATTTGTAATAGTCTTTATCCATCTTGTCCATTTCACTTTTGGACATCGTTATTTCAATTGTCACCTTACTGTCAAGGCTGAAAAGCTGTTCATATACAGACTGGTCACCTACATTTGTACCCGAACCGCCGGTGTTGCCGGTACTTTGATTACTGCCGCCGTTTCCTGTACTGCCGGAATTGCCGGTGCTGCCGGTATTGCCAGTGCTTCCACCGGTACTTTGATTACTGCCGTCATTTCCTGTACTGCCGGTATTGCCAGTGCTGACGGAATTGCCGCCGTTTCCTGTGCCGCCGGTATTGTCTGTAACTCCTCCGCCCTGTTCTGTTGCACTGTTCTGCGGAGTCTTACTTGTCTGTCCTGTTACGCTGCCCTGTGCAGAGTTCTGAACCGTGGACGATGCGGAA
This sequence comes from uncultured Clostridia bacterium, assembly GCA_947585965.1. Lineage (GTDB taxonomy): Bacteria > Bacillota > Clostridia > Oscillospirales > Acutalibacteraceae > UBA1213. The sequence goes on along the minus strand of CANPXK010000002.1, from coordinate 16,906 downwards.
TTATCCTTTGAATTGTCCGCCGTACCGCTGCTGCCTGAGTCTCCACTCTTGGATGAGGCGGAGCTTTCGGCTTCGGACTTTCCATCCGTTGACTCGGAAACTTTGCTTTGTTCTGATTCTGTATTATCGTCAACCACCGACCCGTCCGCCTGCTCTTGTGCGGACGAACTTATACTGCTCTGATCATCCTGTGTTCCATTTGCAGTTGAAGAACCCGAACCGCCGCAGGCTGAAACGGAAACAACTGCCAGTATAACCGAAAGTATAATTGATAATTTCTTTTTCATAACTGTTACGCCTTCTTTCGTTTTTAATATATACCGATATACCCACACCTCGATTATATGACAACAATGGCTGTCTGTCAATTACAATTTTTTCACCAAACCAAAAAAAGAAGCCTGTGACGACATATCCGTTGCCACAAGCCTCTGAAGGAAATTATTCAATCGTCTTTGCCTTATATCCTGCACCCTCAACCGCAGCAATAAGAGTTTCTGCAGGAACGTCACCGTTCAGCGTAACAACCGCTGTCTTTTTGTCAAGATCAACCTCTGCTCCTGATACACCGTCAATCTTTTCAAGTGCTTCCTTTACGTGAGAAACGCAATGCATACACATCATTCCCTCGACCGCAAGAGTTGCTGTATTTTCCATAATTTTCACCTCCTTTTTATCCTCAGCATTATTTTCAATACCGACCGGCTTTTTCATTTTGAAGTGCCGCAGTCTCAGTGCATTGGAAACAACACATACCGAACTCAGACTCATCGCGGCAGCACCTATCATCGGATTAAGCATTAATCCCAAACCGTAAAATACACCTGCGGCTATCGGTATGCCTATCACATTATAAAAGAATGCCCAGAACAGATTCTGCTTTATATTCCGCATAACCGCACGACTCAGCCGTATTGTATTGACAACATCATACAGGTCACTCTTCATAAGAACTATATCGGAGGATTCCATAGCTATATCGGTGCCTGCGCCAATTGCAATTCCTATATTTGCCCTCGCAAGTGCAGGGGCATCATTTATGCCGTCACCAACCATAGCGACACATTTGCCGCCGTCAATAAGTTTCGCAACTTCTTTTTCCTTATCGCCCGGATAAAGCTCCGACACAATATGCTCAATTCCCACGGATTTTCCCACTGCCTGAGCGGTACGCCTATTATCACCTGTGAGCATAATTACATCTATTCCCATTTTCTTAAGCTCTCCGACAGCCTCGGAGCTTGTAGGCTTGATTCTATCAGCGGCAGCTATTATACCTATGGGTCTGTTATCACACATAAAGAACATCGGAGTTTTTCCCTCATCCGCAAGACCTTGAACCGTAACAGAAATTTTTTCGTCAATAAGACTTTTCGCCGCCGCATAATTTACAGCACTGTAAAGCTTTCCGTCTGATTTTCCCGAAATTCCCCTTCCCTGTGTCTGCTTAAAATCGGAAATTTCAAAATATCCGACATTTTCCTTTTCCGCACGGCGGACAATTGCCTCGGCAAGCGGATGTTCGGAAAGTCTTTCAAGTGAATACGCACATTTCAGAAGAAATCCTCTATCCGTTCCTCCCAAAGGGATTATATCCGTAACATCGGGTTTTCCCTGAGTTACTGTTCCCGTCTTATCAAGAACCACGGTATCGGTATTATGTGCAAGCTCCAGAGCCTCCGCAGATTTTATCAGTATACCCCCGGCAGTACCCCTGCCCGTACCCACCATTATAGCAGTAGGTGTTGCAAGACCGAGTGCACAGGGACATGATATAACAAGCACCGAAACCGCCGCAGTAAATGCATGAGAAATGCCAAAGCCGAGCAAAAGCCATACTATCGCCGTCACAACAGATATAATCATAACAACCGGCACAAATATTCCTGCGACCTTATCGGCAAGCTTTGCTATCGGCGCCTTTGATGAGGTTGCTTCATCAACAAGGCGTATAATTTGTGAAAGAGCCGTATCCGAACCGACCTTTTCCGCTTTCATCTTAAAATATCCCGATTTGCTGACCGTTGCACCTATAACACTGTCACCGACCTTTTTTTCAACAGGTATGCTTTCACCCGTAAGGCTTGACTCGTCAACAGCCGCATTTCCCTCTATTATGGTGCCGTCTGCCGGTATTGTACTTCCCGCCTTCACTGACAGTATATCGCCGATCCGTATCTTATCCGCGGAAATTTCAAATTCCCTGCCATCACGGACAACAATTGCTGTCTTTGGTGACATATCCATAAGACCCATAATTGCATCCGTTGTTTTCCTTTTTGCCCTTGATTCAAAATATTTTCCGAGGGTTATAAGTGCAAGTATCATTCCGACGGTTTCAAAGTACATATTTTCTCCGAAGCTATGAACAACCGAAAGATCATTTATCGAATAGCCATACATTATACCGTATAATGCATAAATACCATAGATAAAAGATGCTCCCGAACCGACAGCAATAAGTGTATCCATATTCGGAGAACCGTGCAGAAGGGATCTGAAGCCGTTTTGGTAATATTTATAATTTACAGCCATTATCGGCAGAGTAAGCAGGAGCTGTGTCAGGGCAAATATACCCATATTTTGATGTCCCAGAAAAAATGGCGGAAGCGGCAGATTAAACATATGCCCCATTGCAATATAGGATAAAACAACAGCAAACACAACGGATATTATAAGCCTCCTGAGCATTTTAGCCTGCTCTTTTTCGGCATTGCCTGCGGCATTTTCTCCTGTCTTGGATTTAACCGCATTATTTCCTCCGCTTACGGCTGCTCCATATCCGCCGTTTTCCACGGCAGAGATAATATCCTCCGCACCAACGTTTTTTTCATCATATTCAACAGACATACTGTTTTTAAGGAGATTCACAGTAACATTTTTCACACCTGCAACAGCAGATACACATTTTTCCACTCTCGCACTGCAAGCGGCACAGGTCATTCCCGTAATATCAAATTTCTGTTTCATATTTTATCACCACCCTCATGAAAGCCTTTTGAATAACTCCATAACCTCGTCCATAATTTCCTCATTACCGTTTTTTATCTGCTCCGTCACACAGGTTTCAAGATGGTTTTTCATTATCATACAGCCGAGAGACTGCAATGCCTTTTCCACTGCCGATATCTGAATAAGTATATCGCCGCAATATCTGTTATCATCTATCATATTTCCTATACCGCCGAGTTGTCCGATTATCCTGTTAATCCTCTTTTTAAGTGCAGCCGTTTCGTCCTCGGTTCGGGGTGTGGCTTTATATCTGCACATACAGGCTTCGCACTGCTCCTTTTTTCCGGTATTATCATCCATCTCAATACACCTCCGATACAACATCATTCTATGTTCCTTGCATTAATTATATACCCCCCACGGGTATATGTCAAGTTATTTTTTTATTTAACGAAATTTTTTTATAGGATATTTTTTGTCGATTCGCCGCATAGAATAATCAGGATGATCTTAAGGTGGTGTATTATTTGAATAATAAATCGAATAACTATATTTTTGCCGGTAAAGTCGGATTTTTTGTTGTCGGAATAATAGGCTGCATAAATCATTTCCTATATAAACTCAGCGGCTGCAATCCCATAGTGGGGATGGTCACTCCGATTAATGAAAGTACATGGGAGCATCTTAAGCTTCTGTTTTTCCCATATATATTATATACAATTACGGAATTTTTTATTTACGGCAGGCATATAAACGGCTTTCTGTTTTCAAGAATAAAAGGACTTCTTGCCGGTCTTATTTTCATACCGGCAGGCTTTTACACATATACCGCCATACTCGGAAATAATTTTTTCCTTGCGGATATACTTCTGTTTTTTACAGCAGTATATCTTTCATTCCGTATAAGCACCGCGTCTATCGGCAGAAAAACAAAAACCGGAATATCACGTACTCTTTCCGCACTTCTGCTAATAGCAGGAATTACGATACTTTTTATAGGTTTTACTCTGTATCCGCCGTCCGCTCCGCTTTTTGAAAGCTCATCTGCAATCACCTTTATTTAATATTTATTTTACTTAAATTCCTCTTGACAAATGAAATATATGGTGTTATAGTATTAATAAACCAAAAGCCTATATGTTTACTATGTTTTGATTCCATGCAATACCGTAAAAACAGGCAGTAATTATATAAATGCTGCAAAATCAAAAGGAGTTGTATTATTATGTCAAGAATTTATAAGAGTATGACAGAGCTGGTCGGAAGAACACCCTTACTTCGTGCGGATAATTTTTCCAAGGCAAACGGAGCAAAGGCAGATATTATAGTAAAGCTTGAATATTTCAATCCGGCAGGCTCGATTAAAGACAGAATAGCAAAAAGCATGATTGCCGATGCGGAGGCTAAGGGTATACTCAAGCCGGGTGCAACCATAATTGAGCCTACGAGCGGAAATACAGGTATAGGACTTGCGGCGGCCGCAGCGGCAAGCGGATACAAAGCCATACTCACAATGCCCGAAACCATGAGCATCGAACGCAGAAATCTCCTCAAGGCATACGGTGCCGAAATTGTCCTTACAGAGGGTGCAAAAGGCATGAAAGGTGCAATAGAAAAAGCAGACGAGTTAAAAGCACAGATTGAGGGTTCTGTAATTCTCGGACAGTTTGTAAATCCTGCCAATCCTCAGACACATTATGAAACGACAGGTCCCGAAATATGGGAGGACACGGACGGAGAGGTTGATATTTTAGTAGCCGGTGTAGGCACGGGAGGAACCGTTTCAGGCGCCGGAAAATATCTCAAAGAGAAAAATCCGAACATAAAGGTTGTAGCCGTTGAGCCTGCCACCTCCCCTGTACTCTCACAGGGAAAAGCAGGAAAGCATAAGATTCAGGGCATAGGTGCGGGTTTTGTTCCCGAAACACTTGATACAAAAATTTATGATGAGGTTATCGCCGTAAGCAACGAGGATTCATTCACATATGGAAGATCATTTGCACATAGTGAAGGAATACTTGTAGGAATATCGAGCGGTGCTGCTCTTTACGCTGCGCTTGAGCTTTCCAAGCGTCCCGAAAACAACGGGAAACACATTGTTGTAATTCTTCCCGACACAGGCGACAGATATCTTTCAACCGAGCTGTTTGCATAACATTCAAATATAATAAAGGCTGTCATATTAAGTCAAAAATCCTTAATATGACAGCCTTTGTTTTTATATCTGATATCATAACAATTTGTTGTTATTAATTCTCGGATATATTCTACATTAAATGAATATCAACATCTTTGTTTCAAAGATATTTTACAAAAAAATAAGATCAGCTTTCAAAAACAATATCCATCTCATTCAGCGATTCAATACATTCACTGATATCCTCAAAGCAGTCGGATAAACGATTTTTTATATTGTCCGGCAGTACCGTAACACCCACAGATTTTCTCAGAACCAGTATATCATTTACAACAGGCATTTCTTCGTCAGTCATTTCTTCATATTGTTCCTTACAATATTCCTCCAAGTCCTCGCCACCCATAAAAAGGGGCTCCAACATTTCTTTGCAGTCGGAGAGCAAATCTTCCTCGGTAAGGTTGGAGAAAATACTGTCATCACTACCCCAAAATGCGGAAGTAATAACCGTTTTCAAATGAAATAGTCCCACGCCCACCGCACAGATTCTGAAAGCAGTAATTGCTCAGATCCCACGACTGCTCACTACGCAAAATAGGATATTTTCCTACCATAACGGCATGGACAACAGAAGAATACACACAATTATTATATAGTTTCTTATAATCAATGGTTTTAAAAATTTTCTCCATTATCGTTTCATCTCCATACCTTGCAGCACACCTCGCTAACAATTCAGCGGGGTGCCTCCGTTGTCAATCCAACGAAAACACCCCAATATCAATTCGGCGGAAGTGTCTCCGCTGTTAATCAATAATTATTTTATCGGGAACCGCTAATTCACGACCCGACCGTAAATTTAAGAACAGTCATAAATTCCTTAGTATATCACTTACCAAGGAATGCTGCACCTATTATGCCGGCATCGTTGCCGAGCTGCGCTATGCAAACCTTCGTCTGATTTGCATTGTGCTTCGTGTAACGGTCACGCTCAATAATCTTCATGACAGGCTCAAGGATGTAATCTCCTTCCTTGCTTATACCACCGCCTATGCAAAGTATCTCCGGTTGGAATAAATTAATAATATTAACAAGACCGCATCCGAGATAATCTATGTATGCATCAATAACCGACTTTGCAAGAGGACAACCCTGCTTTGCGGCATCAAATGCCGTCTTGCCGTCAATCTTGTCAAGATCGCCGCCTATACTCTTATAAAGAAGATATTCGGACGCATTCGGCATTGCACAGGCTTCCTTTGTCATGTTGATAAGACCCGTCGCAGAAGAATATGCCTCCCAACACCCCCTTCTTCCACAGGTACAAAGACGTCCTCCATGCTGTATGACCATATGTCCTACTTCCGCTCCTGCAAAGTTAGAACCACTGTATATCATACCGTCAACAATTATTCCTCCGCCGACACCTGTGCCGAGAGTAATCACAACCGCATCATTTGCATCCTTTGCGGCACCCACACAATACTCGCCGTAAGCGGCAGCATTCGCATCATTTTCAACGTAAACCTCTGTTCCCAGACGCTCTTTCATCATCTTTACAATTTCCCAGTTGTGGAAACCGAAATTATTTGCAAATTCAATAACTCCGCTACTGCTGTTTACAGCACCCGGTGCACCGATACCCACATACTGTATATCATTGACCGTAAGCCCTGCATTCTGAAGTGCAGACATAGCCACAGCCGCCATATCATCACATAAGGCTTCCTGCGTACATGGTCTTGTCGTTTTGCAGCTTGCCTTTAAAATAATACCGCCGTCTTCATCAACAACTCCGGCAACAATATTAGTGCCCCCAAGGTCAATTCCAAGATAATACATGGTTTTATTCCTCCAATACAAAATAATTTTCGTGTTTATTATAACATATAGTACAAATTAATAAAAGTAAATTCTGAAAATATTTAATTTTTTACATTTTATACAATGTTTGAGCGTACCGAATAGTCAATTTTACTAATATAAATAATCATTCTGTATTCATATGTGAAATTATTTTCTTTCTTTTTCTGAGCGGTTTCGGTATCCATGCACCTCCCATGTATGCGCAAACAATAAGTATGGCTGCTAAAATCCAGCCCACCGGCCAAGCATACCATATGCCGGCAGCCCCCCATATCGTTGAAAACCAGAAACATAAAATAACACGTGCAATAAGATCAAGAAAAGTTGAAGCCATGAACCATACCATTGCACACGCTCCTCTGTGTACTCCGTCTGTCATAAGCTTGATTGCAACCATAGGATAGAATATGGATACTGTCCTCAAAAACCGGATACCGACATCAAGAGCCTTTTGGCTGTCGGATTTCATAAACAGAGCCATGGCAAGGTCCCCACGCCATACATAAAGTACAATAAACGGAACGGTTATAGCCAGAACCATGAGAAGCGATACCTTATATCCCTTGTGTATACGAGCAAGCTTTCCTGCTCCTATATTCTGTGCGGTATAGTTGGACAATCCGTTTGACATTGTAGCAAAGCAGGTTACGGCAAATGTATTGAGCTTGACCGCTGCTGAATATCCCGCCATAACGGCAGAGCCGAAACCGTTTACAACAACCTGTACAAAAAGATTTCCCACTGACACAAAGCTGTTCTGTAAAATACTCGGAACAGCAACCAGACATATTCTCTTGAACATCGGAAAAGAAAAATGATTAATCGGTCCGTCATCCTTTATCGTTTTCTTAACCCTGGCGTTCAATACAAAAAAAGCCGCAAGACCTGCCGCACCCTGTGCTATAAATGTTGCCCATGCTGCACCGGCAACTCCCAGACCGAGAGGACCTACGAATAAGTAATCGAGTCCTATATTAAGAACGGAGGAAATTATCAGAAAAACAAGCGGCGTATTTGAATCCCCCAATGACGTAAAAATACCTGTACAAATATTATATAAGAACAGAAAAATAAGTCCGTATGTATATATATCAAGATAAGCCGCACCATCGGCAAATATATTTTCCGGTGTATTCAGCAGGCTCAGAACAGGACGGCAGCATATACAACCCACAACTGTCAGTACAACACTTAAAGTTAAAACCGAAATATATGAGGTATTAATGGCGGTTTTAGTTTTACTGTATTGCTTAGCTCCGAAAAATTGAGAAATAACAACGGAGCATCCGGCGTTGCAGCCAAGTGCTGCCGCAACAAAAAGCATCGTTATGGAATATGATGCCCCTATTGCCGCAAGTCCGTCATCACCGCATATCTGACCTACAATCGCACTGTCCGCTATATTATAAATCTGCTGAAACATTGAGCTTATCAGCATAGGAAAAGAAAATTTCCACAAAACCGACGCGGGCTTTCCCACAGTCATATCCGTAATCATAATCTGACCCTCTATCATTAATTTTTACAAAAAATAAGCGGATAATCCCGTTTATTGAAGATTATCCAGAAAATTACATAAAAAACGCTTTGCAAGACTATCGGGCATGATCGCTTCTCTCGCTTTTTCAAGCGGAAACCATTCTGCCTTATCTATTTCCTTTCGGTTTATTCCGTCAAGACATTCCGAATCTACAGTGCATCTGAAATTAAGCATAAGTGTATTCGTTTTCGGGAAATACTCGCTTTTGCAATATCCAAGCTCCGCAACCTCAAGACCAAGCTCCTCCGATATCTCTCTTGCAGCGGCTTCTTCAGCATTTTCACCCTTATTGACATAACCCGCAACAAGTACATTATTCTCCGTTCCATACTGCTGTATGAGAAGTATTTCAGTCTTATCACGGTTAAGCACTATCATGCTCACTGCTGTTGAAAAAACAGGAAAACGATACTCTCCGCAGCTTTCGCAAAACGGTATCATACCCTCGTCCTCAAGTTCCCTCAGCACTAATTCCGTACCGCACTCATAACAAAATTTCATTGTTTTCTCCCGTTGCCGAACCGACACTGTCAATCATAAATCAGGTTTTTACATTTTACAGACGCCTGCATCCGACCGTGTTGTATAACTCGTTTTCCGGTCGGGTTACAGGCAACGGACATTAACACTCTGCTATAACTTCAACCTCACAAAGTACGTTCTTCGGAAGTGTTTTTACGGCAACACATGAACGTGCCGGCTTTCCCGTAAAATAATTACCGTATATTTCGTTGAATTTTGCAAAATCGTTCATATCCGCAAGGAAGCATACTGTTTTCACAGCCTTTTCGAGTGATGAGCCTGCCGCCTCAAGGACAGCCTTGAGATTTTTCATTACCTGCTCGGTCTGACCCTCTATTGTTGTTTCCTCAACATTTCCTGTCGCGGGATTAATTGCAATCTGTCCCGAGGTATAAACAATACCGTTTACCTTGACAGCCTGTGAATAAGGACCAATAGCATCCGGTGCATTTCCTGTATAAATCTTTTCTGACATAATTATCATTTCCTTTCTTTATGTACATCCGACAAAGTCGGCTGTTTTCATTCTTCTGTCGGCGGATTCAGTCCCACCGTATATATAAGCAAACTTTCGTTCTGCCATGAGATATATGCATCCCCATACCCCATTCTTCTGAGCATTTCATCAACCGTTTCTCTTGCATTGTCATAGTCGGTTTTGTCCTCAAAACGCAGTTCAATAGTATTTCCGCCGCTTTCAAGCTGTTCCTTTACGGCAAGCTCCAATACCGCCGAATCCCCCTTCGGAATATACCAACCGTTCTTTTTGAAGAAATTATCGCCCTCAGAACTTTTTTCTTCAATGTCATTTTCATCCTCAAGAAGCTGATGCTCTGAAAGATTTTCCATTTCTCTCTTTGAAAGAGCGAAATTGTCGTGAATAACATAAGGATTGCCCTCAGCATCCGTTTTATCTATATCATCCCATGTTATATCAACATAACATTCACCGCTGTCAAATCCCGGAAGCTTGTTCCAGATATGGGTTTGGGAAGACAGTTCCTCACAGTCAAGTCCTATTTTCCCCGCAATGTACATCATTGCATAGGTATATCCTTGGCATACTGCCTTGTGGTCAACAAAAGCACCGTATATATCATGGCTATGTTTAAGTCTGACACTTTCATCATATTCTATTCTCTTTATAAGCTCATCATGAATTATCAGTGCCTTTTCATAATCGTCTGCATTTCCGGGGATGAGCGAAATTATATCATCGGCTTCTTTATCAATCTGTACCTGCATCGTTTTATTATCCGCGGCATCATCCTTGAACTTAAAACTGAAGGTTTTTATATTACCTCCGGTTACCCCCGATATACTGAAGCTGTCAACCCAGAAATTTTTCATGCATATATCTTCCCATTCGGGATTTTTTTTACAGTTTATGACAACTATTTCTGACTCCATATTACTGAGAAGCACAGATAATTCCTCATATGATTTTTCAGGGGAGGAATTATTCCATTCTATGGAGGGTATGCCTTCCGGAATACTTTCCTCCTCATCTGATTCCTCATTCTTGAAAAAATCCGTATTGAAACAGTACCACGCTATGATTGCACAAATGGAAATCAGAAAAACAAGCCACAGAAAAACGCCTACGCCCCTCTTAATCTTTCCCATTCGTTCACCTCCGCACAACATATGGAGTTTCTATTCAATTCAGATAAACAAACAAAAACAAATCACTGAACTATACGGTATCCTTTTTTGGCAAGCTCGTCCTTGATTTTCTGTATATGCTCATGATTCCTTGTTTCAAGCGAAAGACGAAGATAACAGGAATTTATATCCGTGTTGAGATCGGCTCTGTCATGGCTTACGGCAACAACATTTGCTCCGAGCTTTGATATTATCTTCGCCACCGTCTGAAGCTCACCCGGCTTATCGGTCAGGGCAATGGTAAATTCGGCAAGTCTTCCTGTCTTTTGCAGACCTCTGTCAATTACCCTCGAAAGTATTGTAACATCAATATTTCCTCCCGATACAAGGCAGCATACCTTCTTGCCCTTTATCGGAAGCTTATCAAACAATGCGGCAGCAACAGCCACTGCCCCTGCGCCCTCCGAAATAAGCTTCTGTTTTTCAATAAGCGTAAGTATTGCGGTTGCAACCTCATCATCGGTAACCGTAATTATCTCGTCAACATATTTCTTGCAAAGCTCAAAGGTCAACTCACCCGGAGTCTTTACCGCAATACCGTCAGCAAAAGTATTGACAGTATCAAGTGTTTCTATACTGTCATGTGCAAGTGAAAGATACATTGACGGAGCACCTGCGGACTGAACTCCGTAAACCTTGACATCGGGATTGAGTGATTTTACCGCATAGGCCACACCGCTTATAAGACCGCCTCCGCCTATGGGTACGATCACCGCGTCAACATCGGGAAGCTGGTCAAGAATCTCAAGACCTATCGTACCCTGACCCGCAATGACCAACTCATCATCAAAGGGATGAATAAATGTAGCTCCCGTTTCCTTCTGCAGCTCAACAGATTTGTCATGTGCATCATCATATGTACCCTCAACCAGACATACATCGGCACCGTAGCTTTTTGTAGCCTCAACCTTGGATATAGGTGCGGAATTAGGTATGCATATAAGTGCCTTTATATTATGATGTGCGGCAGCGAGTGCAACTCCCTGAGCATGGTTACCGGCAGAACAGGCTATAACGCCCTTTTTCCTTTCCTCCTCGGTAAGCTGAGAAATCTTATAATATGCTCCCCTTGCCTTGAATGCACCTGTAACCTGAAGATTCTCTGTTTTGAGGTAAATCTCACATTCGTCCGAAAGATTATTTGCCCTGATCATATCCGTAGGACGGATAACCTCCTTAAGAACATAGGAGGCATGATATATTTTGTCTAACGTAAGCATCTGTATATCTCCTTTATAACTTACTATACTATATAAAAATACCCCTTTTTTGATGAAAAGTCAAGATTTTCACCGACTAATTTATATACACAGTCAATTAATTCAATAATTGCGGGAAAATATTCTTATTATTATACAAAATATATAATTTTGTAAGAAAGTTTTGGTAAATTATATCGAATAACGGATAGCGGATGAAAAAAATTTTAAAAATAGAAGAAATGCTCTTTATATTTTCCTTTTATTGCTGTATAATAAGGTTTGATGGGTATGTTTTGTGGGGAAGTGTTCCCTTTTGGATTTATACCTTGAATTATTATTAATTATTGGAGCGTGATTTTAATGCCATTGGTAAACGCAGCAGAAATGCTTACAAAAGCAAAGGCAGGCCACTATGCAGTAGGTCAGTTCAACATCAACAATCTTGAGTGGACAAAAGCTATCCTTCTTACCGCTCAGGAGCTTAATTCGCCTGTTATCCTTGGTGTGTCCGAGGGCGCAGGAAAGTATATGGCAGGCTACAAGACCGTAGTCGGTATGGTAAACGGTATGCTCGAGGAGCTTAACATTACCGTTCCCGTTGCCCTTCACCTTGACCACGGCTCATATGAGGGCGCAAAAAAATGTATAGAAGCAGGTTTCTCGTCAATCATGTTTGACGGCTCCCACTATCCGATTGAGGAAAATATAGAAAAGACAAAGGAGCTTGTTGCTATCTGCAAGGAAAAGGGTCTTTCAATTGAGGCTGAGGTTGGTTCAATCGGCGGCGAGGAAGACGGAGTTGTCGGCATGGGCGAGTGTGCGGATCCTAAAGAATGTAAGCAGATTGCAGACTTAGGTGTAACAATGCTTGCCGCAGGTATAGGCAATATTCATGGCAAATATCCCGAAAACTGGCAAGGACTCAGCTTTGAAACTCTCGATGCCGTTCAGAAGCTTACGGGAGCTATGCCTCTTGTTCTTCACGGCGGCACAGGTATACCGGCCGACATGATAAAGAAGGCTATTTCACTCGGCGTTTCAAAGATTAATGTAAATACCGAATGCCAGCTTGCTTTCCAGGCAGCAACGAGGAAGTACATAGAGGATGGCAAGGATCTTCAGGGCAAGGGTTTTGACCCGAGAAAGCTTCTCGCTCCCGGCTTTGAGGCAATAAAGGCAACCGTTAAGGAAAAGATGGAGCTCTTCGGCTCAGTCGGCAAAGCATAATTTCATAGTTTATACAACACATTCCGACTTTCCCGGACAACAAATAATTTGTTGATCAGGGAGAACAGCAGGAGTGTAAATATTATGGAGCTGTCGCATCCCGTTTTGGCGGATTTGGTGCGGCGGTTCCATGTTTTTAAGGGAGTTGCAGACACAAATATGTGCTCATGTCAACTCCCTTTTTACGGATTATTAATCTTCAGGAAAAGCAGAATTTTCTTCATGCTCCTCTGTCCAGACCATATAATTAGACTTACCGTTTTTCTTTATTGTATAAAGCATATTATCGGCACGTTTAAGTGCATCGTTCATATGTGCCGTATCATAAATATCCATTCCCGCTATTCCCATGGAACACGACACCTTATTCTTCTCTGCTATTTCCGCATTTTTATCCGCAGCATTACTTACGATCCATGCAAAATGGTCGCTGTCCTCGATACCCTTGTATATATCCTTTGCTATCTGCTCACCCGTGTCCACATCATGACCGGGAAGTACAATAACAAACTCATCTCCGCCATAACGTACAATATATCCCTTAGTTCCCACAACCTTCTCAAACAACCTTGAAAATGCTATAAGAACTTCATCTCCGATATCGTGACCGAATGTATCGTTATAATATTTGAAATTGTCAAGATCCAGATATATGACCGCCGCTTCCGTATCTTCCTTCTTACCGCTGATAACCATATTCCTATAGTCATCAAGATTTTTTGTAAAGCCCTGACGGTTATAAAGACCCGTGAGCAAATCGGTAACGGCACTCTTTTGCAGCTTATCATTCATTGCATTTATCTCATCTCTTGCTTTAAGGCGATAGATCGTATCAGTCATCTGACGAACCGCAAATTTGAATATCGTCAGGTCATCCCTGTCAAAAGTCGTAATGCTGCTGCTCATATTTTCATGAAGCTCTATACAGGCTATCATAAATCCTGAAAGCTCATCATTTGTTGTGACAGGAACGCAGGCAAAAGAAATAATATTATTAATTCCGTATATATTCAGAATAGGAGTATATTCATAGAACTCCCTGTCTAACCTTGATGATACAAATTCCTTTTTATGTTTTCTAAGATAAGCTGCTACCTCCGCAAGCTGATCGTTCGTAATGTCCACACCGCTGCTGTTATATTTAACAACAGGCACACCGTCAACAACATCAACATACATAATGTAGTCAACATTGTAATTATTCTGGAGCATTACCATGGAATCATCTATTATGGATTCAACCGTCATATTTGCCTTGTTAAGAAGCTCCTGCCATGAAAGCAGGAAATTGATACCCTTTGTTCTGTCAGCAAGCATTACTTTCATTTCGGAAATCTGTGTAAGTTCATCTATCTGATATTTGTCAATTTTCTGAACATGAATAGGAATATGCTTTTCTATATATCCCTTTTTATGAAGCTTTGCAAAAAGCCTTTCTTCCTTATATTTATAGCCGTTTTTGTTGCAGAACTCTATGCAGGCATTGAGAATCTCTTCTCCCTTTTCTATCTCCCCCTGCTCAACATACATATCATACTGTTCCTCAGCAAACATCTCATAAACGAAGAACTGCAGACCCTCCGAGCGATACATATGGATTTTCGCCTTATCCATATATTCCTGAGCCTTTTCTATATTATCGCTCTTTTCAAGTAATGCACTGCAAAAATAGTAGAAGAACATATCATCGTCCCACAGATAATAATTAGGTTCGCCGTCACAGTGAAGAAGATGATATAGCACCCTTTCCATCTTATCAAGATAAAAGTGGGCATTATATTCAATTCCCGTCTTATAGCTACAGTATACTATCATTCCGTATATTTTTGATATATTACATATCCTCATACGATACTGTTTTATTGAATTCAACAGCTTAAGAACCTGAAGAAGATTATTATAGGCAACATCATAATTGAACGAAAGTATTGCATTTATCGCCATATTATACAGAGTTTCCGCAACACTGTATGCATCCTTAAGCTTATAGTAAAGCACCAATGACTGATTAAAATAATCATTTGCCTGATTAAACTGCTCACTTACAATACGATTGAAACCAAGTCCGTTATAAATGGCAGCCTCTTCCGCCTTATCATTCTGATTCCCGATAATATCCAGACATTTCTTATAGTAATAATCAACAAAGGAATAGTAACCATAGCCTTGCGCAAGAAATACATTTCTCTTCCATGCGGAAATCATGAGCCTTTCGTTTTTCAGCATTTTTGCCAGATTCATTGCCTCTACAAAATTCTGCTGGTTTTCACACTTCTCCGCATCGCCCGAGAAATAGCTTTTCTTATTTCCGCATACATAGAACATGATATGTGCAAGATGATTGTAAAGCTTGTGCTTAATACATTTTTCCTTGAAACTGTCTATACTCTCGGTTTCATCCACTATACCGTGCCACAGCGTATATGACATCCAACCGTCAAGCATACACATATAATCAAGTATCTGTGCATACAAAAGACATTTTTCCGAGCCGCTTTTCTGTGCTATTTTCCTGCACCTCTCCGAATTTTTTCTTGCAAGGCTCGGCTGACCCCCATAAATCTCACATACCGTAAGAAGATAATAATAGCTGAAGGTATATTTTACATTCGGACGCCTGTTATTCACATTCTTCAGTCTGTCACACATACTCAGTGCTGTTGTATAATTTCCTTCATAAATAGCAGCATTCGCATAGAGGATATAAAACCGGACAAGATTTTTTGAGTTTATATTGATCCGCTCGGTTATCAGTCTGTTATATATCACATCAAGGTAATAAGATGCCTGTTTTGTGGAAAGTGTGAGAATCATATTATTTATCTTTATAAGATAATTTGAAAAATCGGAAAGTTTTGGCTCAAAGCTTTCCATAATATTAACTTCCGCCTGCGAATCCTGAATGTTCCAATCAAGCATATAATTCAGTTCTTCAATTTTATGGACAAGCTCCGACCATATTTTCGAGGTATATGAGGGCATTTCATATGCTTCATTATAATTTGCAAGAAGCGAGATATTATCATAGTTTTGTTTTACAAAATGATAGAGGAAATTCAAAGTCCCTTCCTCGGCGAGATGGAGCTTGTTAAGCACCACGAACAATGTATGTTCTTTAGATATAAATGTCAAGATATTTATAAGTGAGTTTATAAACTGTTTACGCTCATACTCTACTTCCACAACAATTATATCCTCTGCCCTATCGCACTCACCCTGCATAATATAGCTTTTTATCGTGGAGCGGCTAAGATAATAGACATCCGTTTTTTCCAAAAAATCATCAAGCGGCACACGATAATAATATTTAAAATACAGTTGTTTTATCCATGAGAGAAAGGGTTCATATGCCTCCTGCATTCTCATCGCAGAAAATTCATGATACAAAAACTCAACGTCAACATTACTCTTATCCACAGCCTCCTGTATCGAGTCCATTGAAATATTAAGATTATTATAGTGCTTTACGAACAAAATACTGCTATGTTTCTGATCAAGTCCGTGTATGATGGAGTCAACAATTTTTCTGGCATAAATCTGTGTACAGGATTCCATAACAAAACCTCCAATCTGCTATACCATTATATTATAACAAATTGAACTATAATTTTCAATAAATTTTTAAATATTCGTATTTTATTCATAAAATGCGGCGTGCCGCCGCTGTCAATCCGTAACTAATTCACTCAGGTCAATTAATCTTTGGCTCGACCGTTAATTCACTTGATGAACAAGTAATAAGTATGTCATTTGTAGTTTCGGAGTGGCTCGGAGAGCCGCTCTCGATACTTTCTACCC
>CANPXK010000001.1 GCA_947585965.1 uncultured Clostridia bacterium | reverse complement strand
TTGAATTGAACCGCCGTATGCCGAACGGCACGTACGGTGGTGTGAGAGGGCGGAGAAAATCCGCCCTACTCGATTGTTTTTACATCTGAAATAGATAAACAGGGTGAGGATATACAAAAAAGGAATAACCGTAGGAAGCACAGCCGCCGCACCATACAGATTATTACGTATGTGCGGCGGTTTTTTAGGTATTTATCAAGTTGACACAATAAATTATTTATATTAAAATAAAAATGCGGATTAATCTAAAGGGGATGATGATATGTCATATAATGAGTTGATTAAAAGCTTTGATAAGATTCGTGATTATATGCGTGAATTTTATGTTTACGGATTTAAAAGCAGGGAACAGTACAATAAGAAAAGTCTTCGTTCCTATGATGACGAACGGCGCCGCCTTGAAAGCTGGATAGGAGAGTATATGGGATATCACAAAACCACCGAGGGGAAGACCTTTTTTATATCCGTCGACAGCCGTATATCACGTCAT
The DNA here is from genome assembly GCA_947585965.1 of uncultured Clostridia bacterium. GTDB lineage: Bacteria > Bacillota > Clostridia > Oscillospirales > Acutalibacteraceae > UBA1213. The sequence continues at coordinate 77,948 of CANPXK010000001.1, read as the reverse complement.
AATCCGCTATACAAAGCATGGAAGGCAAAAAGCTTTACGGATGGGGATATCACTCTGTTTTTTATAATTTTTGATATACTTCATTCGCCTGATATAACTATGTCAAATATAGAAATAGTTGAAAAGATTGATAAGGAGTATCTGTCGCTTTTTGATAATCCAAAGGTCTTTGACGGTTCCACAATAAGAAAAAAGCTTAATGAATATGTTAAAAACGGACTTCTTGTAACAGTGAAAAACGGAAAAACTCTTTATTACGGAAAATCACCCGATTATTGCTTTAATAACAGAGATGTTCTCAATTACTTTTCAGAGGTTTTGCCCTGTGGTGTGATTGGCTCATTTTTGCTTGATAAATATGAAAACGGAAAAGATAATTTTGCCTTTAAGCATCATTATATCAATTCCACACTTGACAGTGAAATTATGTGTGAGCTTTTTTCTGCTATGCACGAAAAGAAAGAGATTGAAATAGAAAAGTTCAGCAGAAAAAATGAAAAAAGTACAAGCATCCGTGTGGTACCCCTCAGAATATTTATCAGTGTGCAAAGCGGAAGACAATATCTTATGGCCTATGTAAGGTCAAAAAAAAGAATAATGTCATTCCGGCTTGACTATATTTTGAAAATCAAGACCTTTGCGGAGGCGGAGGATTTTGATAAGCTGAGAGATGTATTATGCGGTATGAGGAAATATATGTGGGGAGTCAGCACACAGGGTAAAGGGGGAAGGACGGAAACCGTTGAATTTACGATAAATTTTGCCGATGATGAAGAATACATATATAACCGTCTTGTCCGTGAAAAACGGTGCGGAACAGTTGAAAGGATTGATAAAAACAATGCGGTATTCAGAGCAGAGGTATATGATACAAATGAGATGCTTACATGGATACGCACATTTATCTGTAGGATAACACATATAAATTTTTCCAATAAAGATATCGAAAAAACATTCAGTGATGATCTTAACAGAATGTATGAAATATACGGAGTTGAATTATAAGAATATGATTTTTAATGAAATATACAGTGCATATTTTAATGCTGTGTCGCATATTCTCGCAGAGGCTGTAAAAAATCCTGTTGATAAAGGTAAAATTCGTGAAATCGTAGCGAAATACGCTTTTTCGGAAAGTATAATAAATATTGAGGATGCGTTTAGAACTCAGAAATGGCAATTACTCATGTCGGACGGAAGCACACCTGTAAAAAACATACCCGATATCCCGGTAGACCTGCTTGAAAAGCGGTGGCTCAGAGCTGTTTCACTTGACCCGAGAATAAAGCTTTTTAACTGCGATATACAACTTGATGAAGTTGAGCCCCTTTTTACACCTGATGATTATTATGTTTTCGATAAATATTCAGACGGTGATCCGTATGAGGACGGGGAATATATAAAAAATTTTCAGATAATTCTGAAAGCCTTGGAAAGATCCGAGCCGCTTGATATACATATACTGAACAAAAAATCCAATGATATAGAAATAATCGCAATTCCGGAATATCTTGAATATTCGGAAAAGGATGATAAATTCCGACTTATCGTGACAGGAAGCAGAAACGGATCTGTTGTTAATCTCGGCAGGATAACGTCATGTGAAATATATCAGGGTGAGTTCAAAAATAAAACGTCTGAAAATTATCAGAACAAAAAGTTTTCTATAACCTTGGAGCTTAAGGACGAAAGAAATTCCCTTGAAAGAGTAATGCTGCATTTTTCTCACTATGAAAAATATACGGAAAAAATTGATGATAATATCTACAGAGTTAAAATATATTATGACAAGAATGATGAAACGGAAATTATAATAAGGGTTTTGTCTTTCGGACCGCTTATAAAGGTGACAAAACCGAGAAGCTTTGTCAATTTTATAAAGAAAAGACTTATAAGTCAGAAAAAGTACGTACTTTAGGGTGCGTATTTTCTTTTATGTAATTATATTAAAAAACCGTTCGCAATTTTTTTTCCATGATATTCATAATCCGATATGATATTATATATTCATAAAGTCAAAAACGGAAAATAAGGAGGAATATATGTGCTTCTTACAATAACAATGAAGGGAAAGAATACTCAGGAGCTCGGATATCTTTTACATAAAAATCCATATCGTCCGCAATGTTTCGAGCTTAATTTCGGGAAAGCCTATGTGTTTTACACGGAAATCAGTGATAACCGAACAACAGCGGCACTTTTGCTTGATATCAACCCTATTGACTTTGCAAGAGGAAAGAAAGGTTCGAGGGATGGGGGACTATTCGATTATGTAAACGACAGACCTTACGCTGCATCTTCTTTTATGAGCAGTGCGATATCAAATGTTTTTTCAACAGCGATGTCGGGTAAATGTACAAAAAGGCAGGAGCTTGCGGATATGCCGCTTGATCTGGAGGCTGTTGTACATATGCTGCCGATAAGAGGTGAGGAGTCGCTTGTCTATGAAATATTCGAGCCGCTCGGATATGAGGTAAGTATTGAAAAATCAGTGCTTGATGAAAAATTCCCCGAATGGGGAGAGAGCTGTTATATTGATCTCACAATAAAAGGCAGGGTAAGGCTTTGCGGGCTGCTTAATCATCTTTATACACTCATACCTGTTATGGACAAACAGAAGCATTATTATATAAGTGAGGATGAAATTGATAAGCTTATAAAGCATGGTGAGGGCTGGCTTGATTCACATCCGGCAAAGAATAAAATAATAAGACGATATTTTGACATGAGAAAAAGCTATGCAAACAGGCTTATAAACAGACTTATTGATGATGAAACCGTTTCGGAAGGATCAATGTCCGAAAATGAGGAAACGACAGGAAATGCGGATGATACAAATAAAAAAATACCTCTTAATACCTTAAGGCTTGAGGCAGTAAAAAATGCCGTACTGAACAGCGGAGCAGAAAGTGTTATAGATATAGGCTGCGGTGAATGTAGACTGACATCTATGTTACTGCCCGAAAAGCAGATAAAGAACATAACAGCGGCGGATGTTTGCGTGAGGGTGCTTGAAAGGGCAAAGGAAAGACTTAATTACGACAGAATGATGCCGTACAGAAAGAATAAGCTTACATTAATGCAGGCATCACTTCTATACAGGGACAAGAGATTCAAAGGATTTGATGCCGCGTGTGTTATTGAGGTTATAGAGCATATTGATATACAAAGAATACCGGCTTTAGAGAGGGTACTATTTGAATATGCAGTGCCGCACACAGTCATACTTACAACACCAAATAAGGAATACAATGTTAATTATGCAGCAATGGAAAACGGAGAATTAAGACATACCGACCACCGATTTGAATGGACAAGAGAAGAGTTTAAAAATTGGTGTGAGCAGGTATGCGAAAAATTCGGATATAGGGTTGAAATAAGCTATATCGGAGATGTTGACGAGAAATACGGCTCTCCGACACAGATGGGAGTGTTTACAAAATGCGAATAGAAATACCGGAATTTGCACTTGTAGCAATGATAGGTGCAACCTCAAGCGGAAAAACGACCTTTGCAAATAAATATTTTTTACCGACAGAGGTTTTGTCATCGGATTTTTTCAGGGCTATGATATCCAATAATGAAAACGACCAGTCGGTTTCATCAGAGGCATTTGACCTTCTGTACTATGCGGCAAATAAAAGACTTGGTCTTATGAAGACAACGGTTATTGATGCCACAAATTTACAAGAAAGTGCAAGAAAACAGGTTATTGAGCTTGCACATGAACAAAACGTACATTCTGTTGCAATAGTGCTTAATCTTCCCGAAAGTGAAATTATGAAAAGAAATGCGGCTAATCCGAAAAAAAATTACCCGGAAAGAGTAATAAGAAAGCATTGTTCGGATTTACGCAGAAGTATAAAACACTTAAAGCGTGAGGGATTCAGATTTATATATGTCCTTAATTCTCAGGAGGACATTGATAATGCGGAAATTGTCCGCACCGGTCTTTGGAATAACAGAAAGGATGAACATGGTCCTTTTGATATAATAGGAGATGTACACGGCTGTTACGACGAGCTTGTTATGCTCCTTGAAAAAACAGGGTATATAAGAAACGAACAGGGAGTATTCTTTCACCCTGACGGAAGAAAGGCGGCTTTCCTCGGCGATTTATGCGACAGGGGACCGAAAAACACGGATGTACTTCGTCTTGTAATGGATATGACAGATGCGGGAAATGCCATAGCGGTACCCGGAAATCATGATATCAAGCTTCTTAAATATTTAAACGGAAAAAAGGTTCAACTGACGCATGGATGCGAAAAAACCATAGAGCAGCTTGAAGCAGAGGGGAGCGGATTCAAGGAAAGAGTACGGAAATTTATTGATAATATGGTAAGTCATTATGTACTTGATGACGGAAAGCTTGTTATCGCCCATGCGGGAATAAATGAAAAGCTTATCGGACGAAGTTCGTTACGTGTAAGAAACTTCTGCCTTTATGGAGATATCACAGGAGAAAAGGACGAATCCGGTTTACCTGTCCGACTGAATTGGGCAGCAGATTATCGTGGTAAAGCTGCAGTAATATACGGTCATGTTGCCCGGACAGAGGTGCAGGCGCTTAATAATACCTATTGTATTGATACAGGCTGCGTATTCGGCGGAAAGCTTACCGCATTTCGTTATCCGGAAAGAGAAACAGTAAGTGTGGAGGCACTTAAGCAATATTATGAACCCCCCGTACCGCTCAAAGAAAATAATGAGGATATAGGAGATATGCTGACGCTTGGAGATGTCGGCGGAAAAATGTATATTAATACCTCACTTATCCCTACAATAGCGGTAGAAGAGAATAATTCCGCCGCCGCACTGGAGGTTATGTCACGTTACGCAGCGGATCCTCATTGGCTGATATATCTTCCCCCCACTATGTCCCCCTGCAAAACAAGCGGTCTTGACGGATATCTTGAACATCCTCTTGAAGCTTTTGAATATTACCGCAGCATGGGAATACAGAATGTAGTGTGTGAAAAGAAGCATATGGGTTCAAGGGCGGTTGTGGTATTATGCAAAACTGCGGAGTCTGCGAAAAAAAATTTCGGGGTTACGGACGGAAGCAGGGGTATTATTTATACAAGAACAGGAAGACATTTCTTTAACGATTACGGTGTAGAAGAACAGGTACTTGTAAGGCTTGATAAGGTTCTGACAAAATCCGGTTTCTGGAATGATTTTGAAACCGATTGGGTATGTCTTGATACAGAGCTTATGCCGTGGTCGGAAAAGGCACAGGAGCTTTTATCACGTCAGTATGCACCGGTGGGAAGAGCCGGTAGAAATGCATTGAGTGCAGCGGTCGAAGCACTTAAAACGGCAAATATGATAAACGTAGAAACACCTGAAGTATCTCCGCAGGCATCGGGGCAGAATTTCAGCATACCGGAGCTTCTTGACAGATTCAGCGAAAGGAAGGATGCCATGGAAAAATATGTTGATGCATATCGTGAATATTGCTGGAAGGTCAATGATGTAAATGATCTTAAGATAGCTCCTTTCCATATACTCGCATCGGAAAATAATGTATTTTCCGACAGATCGCATACATGGCATATGGAAACAATAAAAAAGTACTGCACGGATATAGATCCTATATTTATTGCAACGGATTATATATGCGTTGACGTATCTGACCAAAGCAGTATTGACAGTGGTGTTAACCGGTGGCTTGAACTGACATCAGGCGGCGGAGAGGGAATGGTCGTAAAGCCTGAGATTTTCACTTCAAAGCATAATAACGAGATAATACAGCCTGCCGTAAAATGTCGCGGAAGGGAGTATCTCCGCATAATATACGGTCCGGAATATCTTATGTCGGAAAATCTAAAGAGGCTGAAAAGTCGTTCTCTTACAAGAAAGCGTTCGCTTGCACTTAAGGAATTTGCACTCGGCATGGAAGCACTTGAGCGTTTTGTAAGGCATGAACCTCTATACAGAGTGCATGAATGTGTTTTCGGTGTGCTTGCCTTTGAAAGTGAGCCTGTTGATCCAAGACTTTAGCAGAGTGTCACTGACTGTACTGTTCGTCAACACACCGCCTATTGTTCTGTGGTATTATTGAAAATAAAATTATGAAGCCTTTCTTTTTCAAGTTCCTGATCATCTATCTGCAGAGCCTCTCCGGTTTCATTCCGGACATCATAATAATTATCACCTGTTGGAACACGATGCTCACTGCGTTCATATCTGAGGGCTGATAAAAGATCAAAGCCTTCCCCTAAAAGCGTGAATGCATCCATATTTGTAGTCAGATACTCCGATGAGGAATATAAAGCAGCCATCAGTTTGATGGGATCGGAATTTTTGAGTTTTGACAGAATGGTGTCAATAACAATTCTCTGACGTTTTGTTCTGTCGAAATCAGAACCGGCACTGTCCCTGTCACGGGCATACCAGAGTGCCTGCCTGCCGTTCAGATGCACGTTTGCCACATATTCATCATTATCATTGTAATCATACTCAAAGCTGTCGGGATCGATCTCTGTTTCCGTGTCGACCTGCTTATTCCTGTAACTCTGCCAATTGATATACTCAATTTCATCATAGGTAAGCTCAAGGTCAATTCCGCCGAGGGAATCCACTATATCGGTAAAGCTGTTGAAATCCACTACCATATATTTGTCTGCCTTAATACCGAAATTATACTCTATCGTTTCAACGGCAAGCTTTGCTCCGCCTATGGCATAAGCTTCATTCAGCTTTGCATAATAATAACCCGGAATATAAATATATATGTCACGCATAAATGAAGTCTGTTTCAGTAAATTACGGTTCTTATCCAATGTGAGAAGTATCATTGTGTCCGCACGTCCATGCCCACCGTCGCTGTGGTTGTCTTCACCGAAAAGAAAAATATTCTCAATGCCGCTTTCGCTTCTCAGACTGATACCGTCATTTTCCGATACCGAATGATCCGGATTTTCAGATGAATAATTAACCCTCGCAAGTACAATCGTCATAAATACAGCGGTAAACAGGATAAGAACAGCCAATATGATAAGGATTATTTTTATAATTTTTTTAAATTTTCCTTTCTTTTTCCTGTTTTTACGCTTCCCGACAGGCTGCCTGCCCTGATTATAATATCCGTTTGTATTATATTCACCATCCGTTATATAGGGATCGTATTGTTCCGTATCATCTGCATAATAACCGTCGCCGTAATCATCCGTACTGTTGCTGTATATATCTCTGTCCGACATAATTTATACCTCCTGTAAAATCGGACACAGTGCCGGGCTTGGCAGCTGTCCGGTACTGTGTCCCAATCTTTTGAATTATGATGCTGCTTTCAATGGATTTTCGTCCTCAAAAACATATGTTGCTATCTTTTTTCTAAAGGCATCCCAATCAATTATATCAATAACATTAAGTCTTTCTCCGTTAGGGTAATAATCCTCATATACAAAATCCTGCCCTATCATGGACAAATCCGGTGCCGACTGGGAAACGATATCATATTTAAGATATTTTGTTACATTTGTCGCAAGTGTCGTCAGTTCCGAAGCTTTAAGGTTTGTTGTAATCATGGGACCTATCTCATATACAACATTCATAACGGTAGTAAAATCGGAATTTTTAAGATCGTTTATCATAAGTGTGATAACATCTCTTTGTCTTTCTGTCCTGACATAATCATCACCGCTGCAGATACCATCTTCACCTCTGTTACGTGCGTGCCATAAAGCCTGTCTGCCGTTGAGGTGAACTTTAGTCATCTCCACGCCCTCACTGTTAGGAGTATAGGTATAGCTGCTTGCATCAAGCTCGTGTCTTGTGTCAGCCTGATGATTTTTCCATGTCTGCCAGTCAATATAGTCAACCTCTTCCTGAGTAAGCTCTATGTCAATTCCACCGAGCTTATCTATTATGCCCTTGAAGCTGTTGAAGTCCACTATTGCATAACGGTCAATCTGAATACCGTAATTGAGCTGAACAGTACGGACTGTAAGCTCCGCACCTCCGTAGGAAAAGGAATGGGTAAGCTTTGTACTTTCATATCCCGGAATACTGACATAGGTATCACGCATAAACGACAGGAGCTTAAGTTTTTTATGCTTGGTATCAATGGAAATAAGAATCATGGTGTCGGAATTACCTCTGTCCTGATTATACCTTGTATCAGCACCGATAAGGAGGACATTGAGAACCTGTCTGTCATTGAGCAGCTTTCCGTCATAGGTATTAATACTCTGCTCTTTTACTTCTGATACTGTGGAAGATGTATCGGAAATTACAGACGATTCCGGTATACTGCCGTCTATTGACAAATAATTTATCCTTGCCGTAAAGATATAATAAACAACAAGAAGCACAATACCGGAAATTATAAACAGGGAGGAGAGAACAACGGATGTTATACTTATTATCATACGTTTTCTGGAAATTATGCTTTTTTCAGCATTAGTATTTCTTTCAGTATTTTTTTCTGCAGATTTTGCAGGTTTGTTATGAGATTTTTTGTTGACAGTATGATTTACAGTCTTTGCTGTATGTCCCGGTTTCTGAATGTCCGGCAGACGTGCGGGTTCGTATTTCTTTTTGTTATCATAAAAAACAACCTCATCATCAGAGGAATTATTACTCTTTTGATTTTGCGGGAAATCAACCTTATCTCTTTCGTCAGACATAATCAAATCTCCTTAAATTCTGTTTCAACTGATAGGAATATTATAAAATAGTTTTCTCAAATATTCAAATAAAATTCAAAAAAACGTCAGGATTTATATATTTTATAACAAATCGGACATTTGCTTGTATATTTTTACAGTGATATATGCTGTTCGTCAAGGGAAAGACTGTATGAAGGAATAAAATCACGCATAAAAATATTGACCTCTTCCATACCGAGACTGCGTATATACTCAAGTATCTGTTCCTTTGCCTTAGCAAATTCGTTATTTCCCATCTGTTCTTCCTCAATACATTTTACCAATGCGGAAATCTTATCTGCCGCTTTTACAAGTGCGATAAGATGTTCATCTTCATTTTCATGTATGATAAGCTTTTCGTATTCCTCTTTCATATAATCGGGCAATGTTGATAAGAGCTGCCTTGAAGCTTCCAGCTCAATATCCGCATATGCTTTTCTCAGGGTTTTGCTTGAATATTTTATCGGAGTAGGCAGGTCGCCGGTAATTATTTCCGTGCAGTCATGAAAAAGTGCTATAGCTGCCGCACGTTCGGGATCGGTATTTCCGCCGAGTTTTTTATTATTGATTATACATAATGCGTGTGCAATCATTGCAACAGTCAGACTATGCTCACTTATATTTTCGGAACGTGTATTATTCATAAGCGACCAACGGTTTATATATTTCATTCTTGACATGATTGCAAAAAAATGATATTTTTCCATAAAAACTTCCTCTTTCATTAACATTTATGATTTTTCTTATCTAAAATAACATATTTTTATACATATTACAAGTCTTTTTATAAAATCGTAACTACGGGTTGAATTTCCCTTTTTTTTGTGTTAATATTTTGATTGCGGAAGAGGGGGAGTTTACTTGGCAGGGTTTAATGAATGTGAAAGCTGTACCTACTACACCTATGACGAGGATTCGGAAGAATACTGTTGTCTTGTTACGCTTGATGAGGACGAATATTATGCGCTTGTCAGCGGAAATTATAGGAATTGTCCCTATTTTCGCAATGATGATGAATATGGTATCGTCAGAAAACAAATGTAAAGGGAGTATTTTATGTCATTTATTATTAATATGATTTTCGGAGCAATAATAGGAATTGCAAATATAATTCCGGGTGTAAGCGGCGGTACGATGGCGGTTATGCTCAATATTTATGATAAGCTCATTTCCTCGGTAACTGAACTCAGGAAGAATTTTAAAAAAAGTGTATTATTCCTTCTTCCCGTTGTTGTCGGTGCGGGAATCGGAATAGTTGCCTTTTCAAAGCTGCTTGAATATCTTCGTGTCTCTCATCCGATGCCAACGTTCTTCTTTTTTATCGGACTTATAGCGGGAAGTCTTCCGCTTGTTTTCAGAAAAGCATCCGAAACAAAATTCAGACCTGTTTCAATCATTCCTTTTGTAATATTCTTTATTATTATGGTTATATTGGCATTTGTAAATGCAGATGAAGCAGGAAATACTATGCTTGAAATGAATGTGTTCAATTGGTTTTATCTGTTTTTCGGTTCGATACTTGCTTCAATGTGTATGATTATCCCGGGTGTAAGCGGCTCAATGATACTTATGATGATAGGTCTTTATCCGACTGTATTGTCATCAATATCACACCTTACAGAATCTCCGATGAATTCGATAGTAACTCTTATTCCGGTGGGACTCGGAGTAATAGTAGGCATACTCGGCGGGGCAAAGCTCATTGATATCTGTATAAAAAAATTTCCTCAACTGACATTTTACGGGATTATGGGACTTATGGTTGGCTCGCTTATATCCCTGTACAGAAGTTCGGGCTTTGAATTTAACATTGAGGGATATATCTCAATAGCCGTTCTTCTTGCAGGCTTTGGTATTTCGATACTTTTCGGAAGCAAGAAGCTTGCCGATTTTATTGAAAGCAAGAAAACCGTGAAATCCCGGAATAAGAAAAATTAAATATGAACAGGGGACTTTTATTTGGTTTATTAAGGCTGAATATATAGTCCCTTTTATTGTACACATTTTTAAAAAATATTTTTTCATATATCGGAATATGCTATAATAATATTACATAATCCATAGGCGGTGATATAAATGAAATTATTTCATTTGTCCGATTTACATATCGGAAAGACAGTCAACAATTTTCCAATGATTGACGAACAGGCGTATATCCTCGGAAAAATACTGGAGGATATAAAAAGGGAAAAACCCGAAGCCGTGCTTATTTCAGGTGATGTCTATGACAGGAGTAATCCTTCAATTGAAGCAGTAAGGCTTCTCGGAAGCTTCCTTACATATCTTGCGGAAAATAATCTTGATGTTATATTGATAAGTGGAAATCATGACTCATCGGGTCGTCTTTCGTTTTGCTCGGAGCTTATCAAAAGAAGCAGAGTATATATTCATAGCGTTTTTAACGGATATCAGAAACCGATTGTGCTTTCCGATGAATACGGGCATATAAATTTCTATACCGTTCCGTTTATAAGGATAACCGATGTCAATAATGCTTATGATACGGATATAACCGATTATACCGAAGCTTTCGGGCTTGTTGTAAAAAACATGAATCTGAACAGGTCGGAACGCAATGTTCTGTTATCGCACCAATTTGTTGCCGGAGCATCATTTTCAGAATCGGAGGAGGCATCTTCCGTGGGCGGACTTGACTGCATATCGGAAATTGTATACGAACCGTTCGATTATGTCGCCCTCGGTCATATACACAGGGCACAGGGATTTAATAACAACAGGATAAGGTATTGCGGTACACAGCTTAAATATTCTGTCAAGGAAGTAAATCAGAATAAATCATATACCGTTATAACACTCGGAGAAAAGCACGGCGAAAATCTTTGTGATATTGATATACGAACCGTTCCTCTCATACCCAAGCATGATATGATAAGCATAGAGGGCAGTTTTGAGGATATTATTTCGGCAAAACTCAATGAAAACGGTATAATATCCGATGATTATGCACATATCACCCTCACTGACAAGGGTTATATTGATGATGCGGCAATTAAGCTGAGAAAGCTTTACCCACGGCTTATGAGCGTAGACTATAAAATGAGTGAACAGAATTGGAATATAAATATGTCCGATTCGGGAGAAACAACAGGTCAGCGTTCACCGTTTGAGATGTTTTCGGACTTTTTCACTACCGTCAATAACGGTGAGGGAATGAATGATTCTCAGATGGATATTTTAAATAAGGCAATCAAGGAAGTATGGGGGGAATAATAATGAAACCTATAAAGCTTGTATTATCTGCATTCGGTCCTTATCTTAACAGGACAGAAATTGATTTTTCACGGATAGGGGACAGCGGAATATATCTGATTACAGGCGATACCGGAGCAGGAAAAACCACGATTTTTGAGGCAATAAGCTATGCACTGTATGGAGAAACCGTAAGCGGAAGCGACAGAAGTGCATCAATGCTGAGAAATAAAGGAGCAGATTCTTCCACGGAAACCTTTGTTGAACTTCACTTTATGGAAAAAGGACAGGAGTACATCATATACAGGTCGCCTAAGTATCAGGTTAATAAAAGAAAAAAAACAAGCAAAATCGGTGCAGACGAAACTCAAAGCGTTAATCATGGCAGCAAGCTTGAATTACGGTGCATAAGCGAAGGAGAGGTATATACAAAGGAAAGGGAAGGAACTGCAAAGATTGAAGAAATTATCGGTATTGAAAAAAAGAATTTCAAAAAAATCTGCATGATTGCACAGGGCGAATTTATGGATGTTATTTGCGAAAGCACGGAAAATCGCAAAGAAATTCTGAATGATGTATTCGGCACAGTTATATATGAAGAGTTAAGGGACAAGCTCAGGCAGTATAAAGCTGATGCGGAAAAAAGAAAGGGTGAACTTTTGAATGAGCTTTCGGCAGCATTGATGCTCATTTTGTGTGACAACGAAAGTGAATATTATACAGAAGTAAACTCCAAAATTTCTCTCGGAATTACATCAGCGGAGGATGCTGACAGAATAATTAAGCTGCTGGAGGAAGTGATTCGGGAGGATAAAGAAAAATACGATAGACTGCAAAAACGGATTAATGATAACAGGGTCAAGGATGAGGAAATAAAGAAAAAGCTGCATACTGCCTCGATAGTGATTGGCTACGAAAATGAGCTTAACGAAAATACCGAAAAACGAAAAAGACTGGAAGCTGAAAAGCCTATGTTAGAGGATAGGTATAATAAAGTAAAAGATAATTCCGAGCGTGCATCGGAATTTGAGGGGAAAGCAAATATTATCCTGTCAAGGATTGAAGATTATGATAAGCTTGATGAGCTGTCGAAAGAATATGAGAGGGCAAAAAAGTGCAAAGATAAATGTAATTCCGAACTGGATTCTTTGAATGAAAGAATACAGGTGCTTAATAAGGATATTATAGCTTCCGATAATCGTCTTGAGAAGCTTGAGGGTGTTGAAGCCAAGCGCGAAGCAAAAAAAGCGGAGTACGAAAAAATAGTTGAAACGGGAAAGGCTCTCAGTGCGCTGTCCGGAGAATATAAGGAAAGCAATGAGCTGAAAATAATTGCAGAGCAGGATAAAAAGGCATATGAGGAGTCAAGAAACAAATATACCCGTCAAAACGAATTATATGAACAGATGCATACGGCATTTCTTGACGACCAGGCAGGTTTGCTTTCACAGCAGCTTGAGGATGGCAAGCCATGTCCTGTATGCGGTTCAACCAACCACCCTGCTCCGGCAAAACAAAAACATGGTGCTCCGTCAAAGGAAGAAGTTGAAAAAGCAAGAATAAAAACCGCAAGACTTAACGAACAGAGGGAAAAAGACAGCAATAAATGTGCTGATAGCAGGGCAAAATCGGAAAGCTCATATCTTAACATGAGAAAAAAAGCAGATGAGTTATTCGGTGAATATATTGAGGACGAATTTCTGGGCTGCTATATTGCAAAAACTCTCTCAGACCTCCGGAATAATGCCTTAAGCGTTAAAAGGGAAATTCAAAAATTTTCCGGAATGATTGAAGAAAAAGAAGAGTTAAAAAAATCGGTTGCGGATAAGAGGACAGAATGTAATGATATAAATAAACGAATAGTTATACTTACCGGAGAAGCAAATGTGCAATCAGAAAGGGCGGATGCTGCATTAAGGCAAAAATCCGAGCTTAAAATTACACTTGAATACAAGTCAAAATCAGAGGCTCAGAATAAAATCAATGAGCTTTTAAGACAGGCAGAGAATTTAAGGTCGGAATATGAGAATATAAGAACAGCCTTGGAACAGCATATAAGAAAAATAGGGGAAATTGCCGCAAATGAGGAATTGCTGAAAAAGCAGATTTCGGAAAGTGAGAAGCAAGATATCGAATCATTGAATATAACTCACTCAAATCTTGAATCGGAATTTGGATTAATGGATGAAGAAAGGACAAAAATTTCAACAAGAATCAGAGGTAATGAAAATGCTGTCGGAATACTTAAAGGAGGGCGTGAATCCTGCCGTAAGGCGATAGAATATTACAATAATTGCAGGGAGCTTTCGGATACCGCAAACGGGAAAATCAAGTTTGATACATATGTTGTAGCAGCATATTTTGACAGAATACTTCTCAGGGCAAACAACCGTATGTATAAAATGACAGACGGCAGGTATAAGCTTGTACGCAGTGACAGTTCGGACGATAAGAGAAGGACTTTCGGACTTGATATAAATGTTGCGGATAATGCAAACGGTAAAATGAGGAGTGTTAATACACTTTCGGGCGGAGAAAAATTCATGGCAGCACTTGCACTTTCACTCGGGTTATCTGATGAGATACAGTCCGGGTCGGGGGGAATACATCTTGATACAATGTTTATAGATGAGGGCTTTGGCTCACTTGATGACAAATCATTAGTGAAAGCAATACAAACACTTAAAGAATTAAGCACAGGCGAATGTCTTATAGGAATTATATCTCATGTCGGACGGCTTAAAGAGATGATAAACAAAAGAATTATTGTATCAAATGAAAATAATATAACAACCGCAAAGGTAGAAATATGACAAAAAGACACTCCTGAACCGCATTGGTCAGGAGTGTTTTCGGATTTATTAATATTCATCAAGAGGATTATAGCGTACTCCGTAATACTGCATTTCAAAATGAAGATGCGGTCCTGTGGAATATCCCGTTGAGCCGACATAACCGATAAGCTGCCCGGGAACTACCTCAGCCCCCTCGGAAATTGCTACACCTGAAAGATGTCCGTATATGGAAACCTTTCCGCCGCCGTGATCAATCATAACGTAATTTCCGTAACCGCCGCCGCAGCCGCAGCTTGAAAATTTTCCGTAATCATGCGGACAGCCATCATAAGTTGCTATAACCGTACCGTAATAGCAAGCCACAACAGATGAACCGTATACATCTCCATCTGCTATATCAAGGGCACCATGATTGTCTGCACCTCTCCATTCTTCAAATGTGGATGTCAGATATGTGTGTCCCGGACACGGCCAGACAAAATTCCCGCTTGTATCCACGAAAGGTCCATCATCTGTCAATGTATCATTATCATTTTTATTGTTATTCTTATTGGCCTGCTGTTGCTGCAATAGCTCAAGCCTGCGTTTTCTTACCTGCTCGGCAAGCTCCTTATTGTATTGGTTAAGTGCCTCTTCAAGTTCCTTCATCTTTTGCTGATTTTCCTCTATAGCCTGCTCGGTATTCTCCTTCTGCTGCGTAAGCTCAAGAATGATTTCCTCGTTTTCGGCGGAAAGCTTGTTTATCCGCTTCTTATTATCTTCAAGATTCTTTTTCTCTTCTTCAACAGCCGCTTTGTCGCTGCGAAGCTTCTCCTGCTCCTTTCCGATACCCGCCATTTCTTTCTTAAGACCGTTGATAAGATTATTGTCATATGCGGATATACTTTGTGCAAGCTCCATTTTATCTACAAAATCGGAAAAATCTTTTGCCTGTAATATTACTTCAAGCGTTGATATATCGCCCGCCATATAAAGAGAACGCAGTCTTGACCGCAGCAGCTCAAGCCTGTCATCAATAGCAGCGATTCTTTCGTCAATCTGTGCCTGCTTTTCCTTTATTCCGGAATTAAGTTTTTTTATCCGGTCGTTACTGTTCCGTATTTTGACAGTAAGCTCGGATATCTGTTTTTGAAGCTTCTTACTGTACTCTTCTTTTTCATCGAGTGTTTTTTGAGCTTCCTCAAGCTCCTCCATATATTGAGAGTTTTCCTGCTCAAGCTGCTCATGCTGACGGGAATTTTCATCCTTGTCAAATGCACATACATTAGACATAGTGAAAACAGCGGCGGAAAGCGTAAAAGAAATAATACTTATAAAGAGCTTAATAAATTTATTTTTACCAACCAAGAATCTCTCCTCCTTCCTTGCGGAGATATTTCGTTATAGAAATAAATCCTCCCAATGCACCGATAAGAATGCCCGCGCCGGACAATGCCAACAATATCCTGAGCCATACGTCACTGAGGGGGATAGTTGCCGTAGCCAGCATAGACAGCATACTGCCGGCAGATTCCCTGACAGGGTCATAAATACAGATAAGTGCCGCAGATGAAAGAAGTCCTGCCAAAAGACCTATACTCATAGCCTCAATTATGAAAGGTATCCGCACAAATGTATTTGTCGCACCCACGGATTTCATTATACTTATCTCAAATCGTCTTGAATACATTGTCATTTTTATCGTATTTGATATAATGAAAAGAGTAACTATTCCGAGAATAAGAACAATCCAGAAACCTGCTATGGCGACAAAGTAATTTAATTTAGTAAGAGTTCGCGCAATGGCTGCTCTGTCGCTTACACTGACAACACCATCAATTTTCTTTATCTCATCAATTGTGCTGCTGTATTCGGAAAGATCCTTCAGCCTTACCTTGTATACATGACCAAGAGGATTATCATCCCCCTGCATACTCTGGTATAGGTCATTGCCGATTTTATCCTTAAATTCTTTGATACCCTCGTCTTTTGAAAAAAACTTACACTCATCAACATTGGATATCGTTTTTATCCGGGTTCCTAACCTTATGGCTTCAATATCGGACATCTGATAATCCAGATATACATTTATCTGATTATCGTCACCTATGGTTGAAATAAGGTTGTTGACATTAGCCGATATAAGAACCGCAGCACCTGTTATAACAAGGCATGAAACGAGAACAACGACTGACGCCAAAGACATCATCCTGTTATTCCATATATTCTTAAGTCCCTCCTTGACCAGATATCTGCTGCTTGTAAATTTCATCATTCTGCCTCCTCGCTGTCTTCCTCCGAAACGTCTGTCTCGTCTGACGGGTGATATTTTGTAGGAAGCTTTTTGTCGAGTTCTATTTCTCCGCCCTTGATTATGATGACCCTGCCGCCGAATTCCTTAACAAGTTCATGCTCGTGTGTAACAACGATAATAGTAGTACCCCTGTTATTGATTTCCACGAGCTTTTTCATAATATCAAAGGACATTTTCGGGTCAATATTACCTGTCGGTTCATCAGCAATGAGCATTTCGGGATTATTGACAAGAGCTCTTGCAAGACTCACCCTTTGCTGTTCGCCGCCGGAAAGCTCATTCGGACGGCATTTTTCCTTTCCGTTAAGTCCGACCATATCTATAACAAATCTGACACGTTTTTTTATATCCCTTTCATGAGCACCGATAGCTCTCATTGCAAATGCAATATTATCATAAACGTTCATTTTTTCTATAAGTCGGAAGTCCTGGAAAACGATTCCCATAGTTCTCCTGAGATACGGAACCTTACGTTGCTTTATATTCACTAAATCATAGCCGTTAACTCTTATTTTACCGAATGTAGCGGTTTCCTCATGTATAAGCAGTTTCAAAAAGGTACTTTTTCCCGCACCCGACGGACCTACAATAAAAACAAATTCTCCCTGTTCAATATCAAGGCTTATATTCTTAAGAGCTTCAGTACCGTTAGGGTATACCTTAGAAACATTTTCAAGATGTATCATTTATATCGCACCCTTAATGATAAAAATATTCAAAATATTTCAATCAACCTTTCCATAGTCTATTATACAATATATTGTCCATGCCGTCAAACATAAATGTATCAATTCATAAAAAACAGGTCTAAAACAAAGGAGAGCCGTGACAGGCTCCCCGGGTTCTCAATATTTTATCGGATTGGAAGAAAGATATTTCTTAACCATAAGTGCTACCTTGAAAATTATTGCATCCTCAAATTCTCTCAGATCAAGACCGGTAAGCTTTTTAATCTTTTCAAGTCTGTATACAAGCGTATTTCTGTGTACAAAGAGCTTTCTTGAGGTTTCCGAAACGTTAAGATTATTCTCAAAGAAACGCTGTATCGTAAACAAAGTTTCCTGATCAAGCGACTCGATAGAGCCCCTCTTAAACACTTCCTTAAGGAACATATCGCAAAGAGTTGTCGGGAGCTGATATATAAGTCTTGCAATTCCGAGCTTATCATAATTTACAATAGAACGCTCCGTATCGAATACCTTACCCACCTCCAGAGCAACCTGAGCCTCCTTAAAGGAACGTGCAAGATCCTTTATACCTGTTACGGGTGTTCCGATACCTATCACACAATGCGTGTAAAATTCTCCTGAAAGCGTATCGACAATAGAACTTGCAAGCTTTTCAAGATCCTTTGAATCAATATCCTGCTTAATTTCCTTGACAAGCGCTATATCCGTTTCATTTATGTTGATAACAAAATCCTTCGCCTTATCAGGGAAGAGGTTCTGAATAACATCGAATGCGGAAATATCCGTTTTTGAGGATATTTTTATAAGCATACACACTCTCGTCACATCGGAATTGAATTTAAGCTCTCTCGATTTCAGGTAGATATCTCCGGGGAGAATATTGTCAAGAATTACATTCTTGATAAAATTTCCTCTGTCGTATTTTTCATCGTAATACTGTTTGATACTTCCGAGAGAAATGGCAAGTATAGCGGCATACTTCTGTGCGGCATAATCATTTCCCGCAACAAAAACGGCATATTCATTTCTCGGGTTGTTTCCGAAAGACTTATATGTATACCCGTTAAGAACGAAAGGAGCCGCAGATGTCAGCATTTCCGAGGTTATATGCTCATTAACCTCACCGATCTTTCCGAGCTCACTGCAGGCGATAACCACAGAGGTTTCATCAATTACGCCTATTGTTCTGTCTATGGTATCTCTCATCTGGTGTATAACACCTTGAAATAATCTGTTGGACATATCCTGTTCCCTCACTTTGTAATAGAAATATTAAGATTTAATAAAATGTCTGTGTACCGAGAATACGGAAATCAACCGAAAACATAGGCACACAAAGCTCCTATATACATTTTACACAAAACAGATTGAAAATGCAACTGTTTTATTAAATTTTTATTATTTTCTATATAAAAAATTATGAAACTTAACGGAAACGCCCTTTTTCTATAAATTTTTGATACAAAAAATAACCCATAATACGATAAAAAAGACTTACTTTTTTGGTTAGAAATTAATATACAGGAAATTATATTTTACATATATGAGTTTTTAACATGGTTTAATGTGATTTTGACTATAAATATACGAGTATACAATTTATTGTATATATAAACCTGAAATATTGAATAATGCTATTTTTCATTGCAATTCATCTGCATTAATGATATAATACAGTGAAAAGTAAGAAATTCAGATAAAATGGCGGAGGGGATAATATATGTATAAACCTGAGCTTCTTGCTCCTGCCGGCGACCCGGAGTGTCTTGACGGTGCTCTTAATTTCGGAGCAGATGCCGTATATCTTGCCGGTACGGAATTCGGTATGCGCACGGCATCGAAAAATTTTGATACAGATGAGCTTAAAGACGCGGTAGAAAAAGCTCATCAAAAAAATGTAAAGGTATACGTAACCTGCAATACACTTCCGAGAAATGATGAGATAGAAAGATTACCCGAATTTCTGAAAGCTGTGCAGGAGGCGGGTGCGGATGCATTTATTATCGCTGACCTCGGAGTAATGTCAATGGCTGCAAAATATGCCCCGGGAGTAGAACGTCATGTTTCAACGCAATCGGGTATAGTGAATTATCAGACAGCACGGTTCCTGTATGAATCCGGTGCAACGAGAGTGGTGCTTGCAAGAGAACTGAGCCTTGATGAGATAGCGGATATCCGTGCAAAAATTCCCCGTGAGCTTGAAACAGAAGTCTTTGTTCACGGTTCGATGTGCGTTTCGTTTTCCGGGAGATGTCTTATTTCAAGCTATATGACAGGCAGAGATGCAAACAGGGGCGATTGTGCCCAGCCGTGCCGCTGGAAATATCATCTTTATGAGGAACATAGGGAGGGACAGTATTTTCCGGTTGAGGAAAACGAAAACGGCACATTTCTGTATAATTCCCGTGACTTATGTATGATTGAGCATATTCCCGAGCTCATAAAGGCGGGAATAAACAGCCTGAAAATCGAGGGCAGGGCTAAATCTGCATACTATGTTTCTGTTATTACGAACGCATACCGTCATGCGATAGACGAATGTATAGAATATGACGGAAAAAAGCCGCTTTCACCGTGGATAAGGGAAGAGCTTGAAAAGGTAAGCCACAGAGAATACAGCACAGGTTTTTTCTTTGGCGGAGAACCGGGGCAGGTAACGGATAACGGAGGATATATACGTCATTATGATGTTGTGGCAGTGTGCGATGAATATAAGGATAATACCGCATATCTGACACAGAGAAACAGATTTTTTGCAGGTGATACACTCGATGTTCTTCCTCCGAGCGGAATGCCTTTTGAGGTGACGGTTGACTATATGGAGAATGACAGGGGAGAAAGGATAGAGGTTGCCCCCCATGCAATGCAGAAGGTGATTCTTCCGGGCATTACCGAGATACCGGTCGGTTCTGTTCTCAGGAAAAAAAGGGAAGAAAATAAATAATTAATGAGGTTATAATATGTTCGGAAAAATGAGGAGATTCAAACAGCAGCTTACGAATGAAGAGTGTATTGAAGTACTGAAAAATCAAAAAAGAGGCGTACTTTCACTCTTGGGTGAAGACGGTTACCCATACGGACTTCCGATTAACTATGTTTACTGCGAGGAAAGCGGAACCATCTGCTTTCATGGTAGTAAGGAGGGGCATAAGACAGATGCGATAAGATATTGTGATAAGGCATCGTTCTGTGTATATGATGACGGATACAGGAATGACGGAGAATGGTATCTAAACTTCAGAAGCATTATAGTTTTCGGAAGGATAAAAATTATTGATGACCATGACAGGGCTCTTGATATCTGCCGCAGAATTATGTACAAATTCATTGATGATAATGAATATACGGAGAATGAAATAAAAAAACACGGAAATAATGTACAATGTCTGGAGCTTACCGTAGAGCATATCACAGGCAAGCGTATCAAAGAAAAGTAGTAAAAACGAAATGGGGTGCAGTTATGGATAAGTTTAAGCTTGTGTCGGATTATAAACCTACAGGAGATCAGCCAAATGCTATAGCGGAGCTTGTCGAGGGAGTGAGGGCAGGAAACAGGGAACAGACACTGCTCGGTGTTACAGGCTCGGGAAAAACCTTTACAATGGCGAATGTTATTGCACAGCTTAACCGCCCCACATTGGTTCTTGCACACAACAAAACCCTTGCGGCACAGCTTTGCTCCGAATTTCGTGAGTTTTTCCCCGACAATGCGGTTGAATATTTTGTTTCCTATTATGATTATTACCAACCCGAGGCATATGTACCTACGACGGATACCTATATAGAAAAGGACAGTGCAATAAATGACGAGATAGATAAGCTCCGACATTCCGCAACGCTTGCCTTGTCCGAAAGACGTGATGTTATAATAGTTGCAAGTGTATCCTGCATATATTCTCTCGGTAACCCTATAGATTACCGTAATATGGTAATTTCCCTCCGTCCGGGTATGGAAAAACCGAGAAATGAACTTCTCAAAAAGCTTATAGAACTCCAGTACGAAAGAAATGATGTCGATTTCACAAGAAATAAATTCCGTGTGCGAGGTGATGTTGTGGAGATTTTCCCCGCAGCGTCTGCCGATTCCATAATAAGAGTAGAGTTCTTCGGAGATGAGATAGACAGGATAAGCGAAATAAACCCCATGACGGGAGAACGCAGGGCGGATCTTCGTCATGCTGCAATATATCCTGCTTCGCACTATATTGTACCGAAGGAAAAAATAGAAATTGCAATAAAAGAGATAGAAAAGGAGCTTGAGGAAAGAATAAAATTCTTTAAGGACAGGGGAAAGCTTCTTGAAGCACAAAGAATAGAACAGCGTACAAGATATGATATAGAAATGCTCAGGGAAATAGGTTTTTGCAGCGGAATCGAGAATTATTCCCGTGTGCTTTCGGGAAGAAAGCCGGGAAGTGTTCCGTATACGCTTCTTGATTATTTTCCGGAGGATTATCTGCTGTTTGTTGACGAATCCCATGTAATGCTCCCGCAGGTAAGGGGAATGTACGGCGGCGACAGGGGAAGAAAGGAAAATCTTGTGGAATACGGCTTCAGACTGCCGTCCGCATATGACAACCGACCGCTTAATTTTGATGAATTTTATAAAAGAATAAATCAGGTTATTTTTGTAAGCGCAACTCCCGGAGATTTTGAGCTTGAAAAAAGCGGAAAAGTAACGGAGCAGGTTATAAGACCGACAGGACTTCTTGACCCCGAGATAAGCGTCCGACCCGTTGAGGGACAGATGGACGACCTTATATCGGAGATAAATATACGCACGGAAAAAAAGCAGAAGGTGCTTGTAACGACTCTTACAAAGAAAATGGCAGAGGATCTTACGGATTACCTTACAACCATGGGTATAAAGATAAGATATATGCACCATGATATAGATACAGTTGAGAGAATGGAGATAATAAGAGATTTGCGGCTCGGAGAATTTGATGTTCTTGTCGGAATAAATCTTTTGCGTGAGGGTCTTGATATTCCTGAAGTTTCTCTTGTTGCGATACTTGATGCCGATAAGGAGGGATTTCTGAGAAGTGAACGCTCGCTTATACAGACGATAGGCAGAGCGGCAAGAAATGCCGAGGGTACGGTAATTATGTATGCCGATGAGGTTACGGAATCTATGGAAAAAGCCATAACCGAAACGGAACGCCGCCGTGCAATTCAAATGAAATATAATGAGGAGCACGGTATTACTCCGAAAACAATAACTAAAAAGGTAAGCGATATCATAGAGATATCAACAAGAAGTGATAAAAAGCTCAGGGGCAAGACAAAGATGAGCAAGCAGGAGAGGGAAAAACTCATTGCACAGCTTACAAAGGAGATGAAAGCTGCGGCAAAGCTGCTTGAATTTGAACACGCGGCATATCTTCGTGATAAAATTAAAGAATTGCAGGGAAATTAATAATCATAGAAAAAATGAAAAACTGACTTAAAGTGATATAAAAATACAGCTGATTAACTCATGAGTGAAATTATGATTTTAAAGAAAATAAAATAGAAATTCAGAGGTGAGAATAGTATGGAAATACCGGAAAAAAATAAAAATAAAGAAAAAACGGAGATTACAGGTCTTGACAAAATCAAAAAGATAGAGGAAAATAGTAGGGTCGATATCAAGGGTCTTGATATGATACGGCCTGTCGAGGATGAGGATGATATAAGGGAGGATGTTACCGAAGAGCAGGAAATAGAACGTGCGGAAAAAACGGATCTGCCCTTTGATAATATTAATATTTTAGGAGAGCAGCATAATATAACGGGTCTTGACAGAATAAAGAGGATTGCCGAACCCGACCTGCCCAAGCTTTCGTCATTCTCATTGCAGCTTATAGGACTTGCAAACAGAGCAAAGGAGATAGACAGGGATTTTAATGAGTATGGTGCAAACAGGCATAAATACAGATTTTCCTCCGCAGCACCAATATCAGTGGTGAAGAACTTTGAGGAAAAACATAAAATTTCACTTCCTGCGGGCTACGTCAGTTTCCTTACACAGGTAGGAAACGGCGGTGCCGGTCCCGAGGGAGGTCTTTATTCGCTTGACGAGGTTGAATTCAATAATTACTTATGCCATTCCCCGACAAAATGCAATTATGCAATGATAAGAGCAAGGCAGGATTACCATGACATTCCATATACTATCGAGAGTAAGGATCCTGTTGTTGATTTTGTTGAGGACGAGGAAAAATGGTTTGAGTGGTATGAAAATCTCGGAAAGGCCTATGCAAGCGGCGGAAACTACAGCAGGATTTCAACGGAGCTGTATAACGGACTTATCGAGATATGTTCCTCAGAGGACGGCAGAAGTTCGGTTTACCTTATATGCACGGGAAAATATAACGGACAGGTTGCGGCATTCACATTCAGTATTGATGACAGGATACATCTATACAACATGACCTTTGAAAACTGGATGCTTAATTATTTCAGAAGCATTATAGAAAAATATTGACCTACAACCTACATATATGAAAAGAGGAAAAAACATTGGCAAAAAAAAATACTCAGGAATACGGAAATGAAAGTATAAGTTCGCTCAAAGGTGCCGACAGGGTAAGAAAGCGTCCGGCAGTTATATTCGGTTCGGACGGAATAGAGGGATGTCAGCATTCCGCATTTGAGATACTTTCAAATTCCATTGACGAGGCAAGAGAGGGCTACGGCAAAAAAATTATAATTACAAAATATGCCGACCATTCGATTGAAATTGAGGATTTTGGCAGAGGAATACCCGTTGATTACAATAAAAATGAGGAAAGATATAACTGGGAGCTTGTTTTCTGTGAGCTTTATGCGGGTGGTAAGTATAATAACAGCGAAGCCGAAAGCTACGAATTTTCCCTCGGCCTTAACGGTCTGGGACTTTGCTCGACGCAGTATTCATCAGAATACATGAATGTTGAAATACGCCGCGACGGCACTCTTTTCAAACTTGAATTTGAACACGGAGAGAATGTCGGAGGGCTTAAAAAGGAAAAATATACCGGTAAGAAAACAGGAACGAAAATTAAGTGGAAGCCCGATATCGAGGTATTTACCGATATAAATATTACTGATGAATACTTTATTGATACAATAAAGCGACAGGCGATAGTAAATGCCGGTATTCTCTTCCTGTACCGCTCGGAGAAAACAGAGGGCGGCTTTGAAGAACAGGAATTTATATATGAAAACGGTATCGAGGATCATGTAAAAGAGCTTATCGGTGAGGATGGTATATCCTCTGTGCAGTATTGGCAGACCGAAAGAATGGTTCGTGACCGTGAGGATAAGCAGGAATATAAAACAAAAATCAATATCGCACTTGCATTTTCAAATAAGGTAAGTACAGCGGAATACTATCACAATTCCTCATGGCTCGAATACGGCGGCGCACCCGAAAAGGCGGTGAAAAATGCATTTGTATATGCAATAGATTCATACCTTAAGGCAAACGGAAAATATTCAAAAAATGAAGCAAAGATAAATATAGATGATGTAAAGGACTGTCTTGTTATAGTAATTTCGTCTTTTTCCAGTGTTACATCATATGAAAATCAGACTAAAAAGGCGATAACAAACAAGGGTATACAGGATGCTATGACGGAGTATCTGCGTCATCAGCTTGAGGTATATTTTATAGAGAATAAGCTTGATGCGGACAAGATTGCCGCTCAGGTGCTGATAAATAAAAGAAGCCGTGAGAGTGCGGAAAAGACAAGACTCAACATAAAGAAAACACTTGCGGGAAATATGGATATGACAGGCAGAGTGGCAAAATTTGTCGATTGCCGCAGCAAGGATAAAAGTGAGCGTGAGCTGTTCATAGTTGAGGGTGATTCGGCTCTCGGTGCCTGCAAGCAGGCGAGAAATCCTGATTTTCAGGCTATAATGCCGATAAGAGGTAAGATACTGAACTGCCTTAAGGCTGATTACAATAAGATATTCAAAAGTGAAATAATAACAGATCTCCTCAAGGTACTCGGATGCGGAGTAGAGGTAAAATCCAAAGCAAATAAGGATCTCGCATCATTTGATATGGAGCTTTTAAGGTGGAATAAGATAATACTCTGCACGGATGCCGATGTCGACGGATTTCATATACGTACACTTCTGCTTACAATGATATACCGTCTTGCACCGACGCTTATAAGAGAGGGCAAGGTATTTATTGCCGAATCTCCGCTTTATGAGATTACCTCAAAGGATAAGGTATATTTTGCTTATACCGAAGCGGAAAAGGAGAAATTTATAAAGGAAATAGGAAAAGATAAATTCACGATACAGCGTTCAAAGGGACTGGGTGAAAATGAACCCGATATGATGAGCCTTACGACAATGAATCCCGATACACGCCGACTTATCAAGGTTATGCCCGATGATGCGGCAATGACATCGGAAATGTTCGATATACTTTTAGGTGATAATCTTGCCGTGAGAAGGGATTATATAATTGAAAACGGAGCTAAGTATATTGACGACCTTGATGTTTCATAACACAGGGAGGTAAATTATGGCTTTTATAGGTTTACTGATTATTCTGGCCGGATGGTTTTTATTGACATTATTAGGAATACTCATGGTTGTTGCAGGAAAAATCATAAACGAAAAAACAAAGTATAAAAAAATCGGATTTTGTATAAGTGTGCTGGGAGGATTGATAGCCGCTCCGATGACAGTTCTTATCGCAGTTCAATTTTATATCTGGCTGTATAATACGGCAGGCTGGTTTTTACCGATATTATCGGGAATACTTTTGGCTGTTGCAGGAATAATCATAAATAAAAAAACAAAATATAAAAAAATCGGATCTTTTACAGGTGTATTAGGAGGCTTGATTGCCGTACCGATGTTAGTCGCTGCCATATTCGATTTTTTTATATAGGCATCATGACGAATATACAATCAGTGAACGAATATAGAGAAAAACAGATTTTCGGAATTATTAACCGGGTAGGAGAAAAATAATTATGGCAAAAAGGAAAACAACAAAAAATACCCCGTCTGCACAAAAAATACAGGGTTATATAGAGGGTGCGGGAGAGGTTGTGGAGGAAAAAATCGTATCCACACTTGAGGAAAATTTTATGCCCTATGCTATGAGTATAATACTCAGCCGTGCTATTCCCGAGATAGACGGCTTTAAGCCATCACACAGGAAACTCTTATATACAATGTATAAAATGGGACTTTTGGGTGCGACAAGAACGAAGTCGGCAAATATTGTGGGACAAACAATGAAACTCAATCCGCACGGAGATGCGGCAATATATGATACAATGGTAAGACTCAGCAGGGGGTATGAAGCACTTCTGCACCCGTTTGTTGATTCAAAAGGAAATTTCGGTAAGTTTTACAGCAGAGATATGGCGTGGGCAGCTTCCCGATATACCGAAGCAAAGCTTGACCCGATATGTAATGAGCTTTTCCGTGATATAGATAAGGATACGGTTGATTTTGTTGATAACTATGACAATACATTGAAAGAACCGACTCTTCTGCCGGCGGCTTTTCCGTCTGTTCTCGTAAATGCGAATACAGGTATAGCCGTAGGAATGGCAAGTTCGATCTGTTCTTTTAATTTAGCAGAGGTCTGCCATACGACAATAGGTCTTTTGCGTGACCCTGATTTTGATATTATGTCAACACTGGTTGCCCCCGATTTTACAGGCGGAGCACAGATAGTTTATGACGAACAGACTATGCGCAGCGTATATGAAACAGGCAGAGGAAGTATAAGGCTGAGGGCAAGGTATGTATATGATAAATTTGCAAACTGTATAGATGTATTGTCTATTCCGCAGACGACAACCTCAGAAGCTATAATTGAAAAGGTAATTGACCTTGTAAAGCAGGGGAAGATAAAGGATATTTCCGATATCCGTGATGAAACGGGTATAGACGGTCTTAAGATAACCATTGACCTGAAAAGAGGAGTTAATCCTGATAAGCTTATGTCAAAATTATATAAGATGACGCCGCTTGAGGACAGCTTTGCCTGCAATTTCAATGTGCTTATTGCGGGTACGCCGAGGGTGCTTGGCGTGAGGGAGATGCTTAACGAATGGTCGGCATTCAGAATTGAATGTGTAAGACGCAGGACATATTTTGACCTTCATAAAAAGCAGGACAGACTTCATCTTCTACGTGGTCTTGAAAGAATACTTCCTGATATTGACAAGGCAATAAGTATCATAAGAAATACAGAGGAAGAGGTAATGGTCGTTCCTAACCTTATGGAGGGTTTCGGAATAGATGAAATACAGGCTGAATATGTTGCGGAAATAAAGCTGCGGCATCTCAATCGTGAATATATACTGAAACGAACGGAGGATATATCAAAGCTTGAAAAGGAAATTTCCGAGCTTGAAGCAATACTCAACAGTAAAACGAAAATCAAGAATATTATTATAAGAGAGCTTTCGGAAATCGCCGAAAAATACGGACAGCCACGCCGCAGTATGATAATTTATGCCAATGATATAGCGGACGATGAAACAGTCGAGGAAGTGCCGGATTATGCGGTAAATCTGTTCTTTTCTAAGGAGGGCTATTTTAAGAAGATTACACCTCAGTCCCTGCGTATGAGCGGCGAGCATAAGCTGAAGGAGGGCGATGAGATAATCGAGCATATAGAAACAACTAATAATACGGATATAATATTCTTTTCCGATATGGCAAAGGCATATAAGGCAAAGGGCTGTGATTTCAGCGATACAAAAACAAGCGTTCTCGGTGACTATATACCGACAAAGCTGTCGTTTGACGAGGGCGAAAATGCAATATATATGATACCTACAAAGGATTACAAGGGTTATGTATTTTTCGTATTTGAAAGCGGAAAGGTTGCAAAGGTAGCTCTCGAAGCCTATGCAACAAAGACGAACCGCAAGAAGCTTACGGGTGCATATTCCGAAAAGGAAAGACTTGCTGCTATTTGCTATGTGCCTGATGATGAAAGCGATATAGTTTTACTTTCAACCTCCGGCAGGGCACTGGTATTCAAGGCAGGCGATATTCTTACGAAATCCACAAGATCAACTCAGGGTGTTGCGGTAATGAAGCAGAGAAAGGGACACAGGGTTGTATCAGCAAGGCTTCTCAGCGAGGGGATAATAAGTGATCCGGAGCGATACAGGGCAAAAACCTTCCCGTCAACAGGTCAGCTGCCAAAATCGAATGAAGCTGAGCAAATGTCATTCTGAAAAAATTTTTCCGCTGCCCCAATAATAAGAAGCAGCGGAAACTGACAGAATTATTTTCTTTTTTCTGCCTTTATAGCATTATAGCTTTTTCAGCTTATTGATTTGTCGGGATAATCAGGATTTCTATCCGGGCTTTTGCACGGACTTTATTGTGTTTTTCCCGACGATAGTATTATATGCAGATTACATAAAAATATAAATGGAAATTTCTATGAAAAAAATACAATTTTAAGGCATAAATCACTTGATTTTATTTAAATTATGTGTTATTATAAACAGGTATGTTGAGTATAAACGAATGGAGGATTTTACATAATGGGCGTATGGGAAATGATAGTAGGTATACTGGTGCTTCTATTGTCAATAATCATGGTTATTGTTATTATATTGCAGGAGGGACATCAGGCAGGACTCGGAACCGTGACCGGCGGGGCTGATTCTTTCCTTTCTAAGGGTAAGGCTCGTACTGCTGATGCTATATTTGCAAGGGTAACGAAATATTGTGCTATTACGTTTTTTGTATTGGTTGTTCTTCTGAATGCACTTTCTTTCTTCGGTATAACAGGCGACAGTATAGATAATAATGCGGGAGCTTCCGAGAGTTCGGTTGTAAGCGATGAAAGCAGCAAGTCAGAAGAAGATTCCGAGACTTCCGAAGATGGCGGTAAGACAGAGGACTCCGGAAAGGATGAATCCTCGACGGGTGCTTTATCCGAGGAAGGTTCCAAAACAGAAAGTAGTGCGGCAAGTACAGCGGAAAGCAGTGTTGCAAGCATGACAGAGAGCAGTGCGGCAAGTACAACGGAAAGCAGTGCGTCAGGTACGGATGCAAGTGATACGGAAGCTTCACAGAACAGTGTAAGCAGCGAGGCAACTTCACCGGCTGCTGAGTGATAACAGCAATATTGAATTATTTGCGATCGGCATCTTCAATGTACAGCGTTGAGGGTGCCGATTTTTTAAGAGGTAAATATGAAAATTGAAATTCCGCATAATGTAGATAAAATAATAGAAAAAATACAGAACTCAGGATTTGAAGCCTATGCCGTAGGCGGCTGCATACGTGACAGTATTATGGGACTTGTGCCGCATGACTGGGATATATGTACATCGGCACTCCCTGAGGAAACACTTGATATTCTCGGAAAAACAAATATAATAACTAACGGATTAAAGCACGGCACCGTTACCGTAAAATTCGACAAAGAACTGTATGAAATAACAACGTTCCGTATTGATGGGGTATACAGCGATAACCGACGTCCCGAAAGCGTAACTTTTGTGCGTTCGCTGAGAGAGGATCTTGCAAGACGTGATTTTACGATCAATGCATTGGCATATAATTATAATAAGGGTCTGTGTGATTTTTTCGGCGGCGAGGAAGATATTAAGAACAAAATTATCAGATGTGTAGGAAACCCGGTCAAGAGGTTCCGGGAGGACGGTCTGAGAATACTCCGTGCTTTGCGTTTTTCTTCAAGGCTCGGTTTTAAAATTGAGGAAAAAACCTCCGCCGCCATACATGAAAATGCATTTCTTCTTAAAAATATATCATCCGAAAGGACAGTAAGTGAACTTCTGGGTATAATTGACGGGGAATATGCAGAATGGGTATTGACTGAATATGTTGATGTGTTGTGTGTGTTTATACCGGAAATTGAGAAAATGGTTGGATTTGAACAGCATAATCCGCATCATATTTATGATATATGGACACATACGGTTAAGGTCATCTCTCACTCTCCTCACGGTAAAATTTCTCGACTTGCCGCCCTTTTCCATGATATAGCAAAACCCGAATGTTATTCTTTGGACGAAACCGGGACAGGACATTTTCACGGGCACCCGGAAAAAGGTGCGGTAAAGGCACACGATATAATGAAAAGACTCAAGCTTGATAATAAAACCATAGATAAAGTATGTATGCTTATAAGATATCATGATGTCAGACCAAAGATAAATCCACGGAATGTCCGCATACTTATCTCAAAGGTCGGAGTGGAAAATTTTCATGAGCTTATGCAGCTGAAAGAAGCGGATGCAATGGGACAGAATCCGGCTTTGCTGAACGGAAAGCTTGAGGATATAAAAAAGCTTACGGAAATATTTGAAGAGCAAACAGCGGATGGTCAGGAATTTAACTTAAAAACACTTGCGATAAAGGGAAATGACCTTATAGCTATGGGAATAACAGAGGGGAAAACCATAGGGAAAATACTAAAGTATTTGCTTGAAGGTGTTATAGACGGAAAACT
Source organism: uncultured Clostridia bacterium (assembly GCA_947585965.1). Classification (GTDB taxonomy): domain Bacteria; phylum Bacillota; class Clostridia; order Oscillospirales; family Acutalibacteraceae; genus UBA1213. Next base: position 46,848 of record CANPXK010000001.1, on the reverse strand, counting down.
TAAAAATGAATACGGGGAACTTAAGAGTGAAGCAGAGTTATATATAGCCGAAGAAAAAAACTGATTTTCATGTATTTATTGTATGTACTTGTAATCGGATTTATGTTATACTGATTAATGAAATATGATGAATTGAGGGAAAGAAATGGAATATAAGTTAAATCTCGGTTCGTGGGGAAGTGTTTTTGCCGTGCCGAGTGATCTGGTAGATTTGCACCTGAAGCTTGCAGGCAGCGTACAACTAAAGGTAATACTGTGGGTTTTACGTCATGCGGGAGAAAACTTTACGGTTGATGATATTTCAAAATCACTGTCCATGCAGGCGGCCGATGTCAGGGACAGTATGCTATATTGGGAAGAAAGCGGTATTATAAAGGTCAGCGACGGTATAATTGCACCACCGGACGAAAATAAGAATATCATTGATAAATCCTCTGTTCAAAACGAACAGACCGTCGAAGAGAAAGCAGAGATTAATCACGAAAAACAACCGAATGAAGAAATGACAACAAAAGCATCAAGGGTTATTTCACGACCGGAAAAACCCGATATGAAATATCTGAGCGAACGCATGTCCGAAAGTCCGGAAATAGTATATCTTATGCAGTCGGCGGATGAAATTTTCGGCAGACCGACAAATAATAATGATAAGGCGACTCTGCTTATGATACATGAATCCGACGGTCTGCCGGTTGAAGTAATTATCATGCTTATGCAGTATGCGGCAAGCATACAGAAATGTAATATCAGATATATAGAAAAGATGGCAATATCATGGTCGGATAATGATATTACAACGCTTGAACAGGCAGAAAAAAAAATTCAGCAGCTTACAAGCGGAAGAAATGCCGCTATGACAATACAAAGGATATTGGGTCTGGAAGAACATTCTCCAACCGAGAAGGAAACGGAATTTGCGGACAGGTGGATGAATATATGGAAATTTTCCGGTGATATGATAAGGAAGGCATATGAAATATGCGTTGATACAAAGAATAAGTACATACCGAAATATGTGGATTCTATTCTTAACAGGTGGTTCAACAGCGGAATTTCCACACCCGGGCAGGTCGATGCGGAAAAAAACAGCGGAAATAAGAATAAAGAGAAAAAACCGTATGGAGCTACCTATGATATTTCCGAGTATGAAAGCACAAGTATAATAGACGAGGAGGAACAATGATGGGATACAGCAGCGAGGTTTATGAGCTTGCTCGTCGGGAGATGGAAAACAGAAGACTTTATGCCGAGCAGGAACTCGGGAAAAGGAGAGATAAACTGTATGCAATCTGTCCCCGTGCCCGTGAAATCGAGCGTGAGCTTGTAAAAATTTCCGTGTCTGCGGGAAAGCGGGTAATAATGGGTGCCGATGTGCGTAAAGAACTTGAGAATCTCAAAAACAACAGTCTTGCTTTGCAGAAGGAGCTTGACGAACTGCTTGTATCGCATAATTTACCCGGGAATTACCTTGACGAGTGGTATGTGTGTGATAAATGCAATGATACAGGCAATATTGACGGGAGAATGTGTACCTGCATGAAAAGCCTGCTCAAAAAGACAGCCTATGAGGAACTGAATAAAATTTCCCCTTTATCACTTTGCAGCTTTGAATCTTTTTCACTCGAATATTACTCTAAAATAAAGGATGAAAAATCGGGAAAAATACCTTATAATTATATGCAGTCCGTCCTCAGATTCTGCAAAAAATACGCGAGTGAATTTTCTCCCGATTCACGCAGTCTTATTTTTCAGGGAGGCTCCGGTCTAGGAAAAACCCATTTGTCGCTTTCCATTGCACAGGAAGTTATAAACAAGGGTTATGGAGTGATTTATGTATCCGCCCCGAATATTGTTTCAAGACTTGAAAATGAGCATTTCAGCAGCTATTCGGAGCGTAAGGGTGAAACAGAACGGCTTATCAATGAATGCGATTTGTTAATACTTGATGATATGGGAACGGAATACCAGAGTAAATTCGGATTATCGGTCATATACAATACGCTTAACACAAGACTGATGACCAACCATCCCACAATAATCAGCACAAACCTGTCAGGCAAGGAAATTCAGGAAATGTACGGAACAAGAATGATGTCGAGGATAATCGGTATGCTTGATAGAATTGAGTTTACGGGAAATGATATAAGGCAGATAAAACGCAGAGAGCGTAAAAAATAAAAGGGGGTTTCTTTATGTCAAAAATTATTTTAACGGCGGACAGTACCTGCGACCTTACAACGGAGCTTAAGGAAAAATATAATGTCAGGGCTTACACCCCACTTCACATAATCATCGCAAAAAAAAGCTATGATGACGGTGTTAATATAACTCCTCAGGAAATTTATAAGCAATTTGATGCAACAGGTACACTTCCTAAAACTGCCGCTGTAAACGTAGGAGAGTATGTTGACTTTTTCAAATCGTTTGTTGAAAAAGGGGATACGGTTATCCATATAAATATCGGTTCGGCACTTTCCTCATCATATCAGAATGCCTGCACCGCAGCAGAGGAAGTCGGAAATGTATTTCCGGTTGATTCATGTAACCTTTCTACCGGTACAGGTCATATAGTACTCGAAGCTGCCGAGATGATAAAGCAGGGACAAGATGCAAAAGAAATTGCTGAAAACCTAAAGAAGCTTACCGGAAAAGTCCATTCAAGCTTTATAATAAATAAGCTTAATTATCTTCGTGCGGGAGGCAGATGCTCGACGCTTGCAATGCTTGGTGCAAATCTTTTGCAGCTTAAACCGTGTATTGAAGTTGATAATAAGGACGGCTCAATGACGGTTGGAAAAAAATACAGAGGAAAACTCGATAATGTCCTTTTGCAGTATGTTGACGAAAAGCTTTCCGAATATGAAAATATACGTTATGACAAAATTTTCATAACTCACGCGGGAATCGGGGAGGACCATGTTCAAGTGGTATATAATTATATAAAAAATAAAAATATGTTTGAAAATATTTATGTTACGACGGCGAGCTGTACAATTTCCTCACATTGCGGACCCGGAACCCTCGGTATTCTGTTTATGACGCAGTGAGTGTGATATTTGTTTTGATAAAGGGAATGATATAACAGACAGCAAAGGAGGTATAATATGAATACGGAAGTCAATGAAATGGTATTATCTGCTCTTGAGGAGCAAACTGAGCCGGTAGAAAGACGTGACCTTCAGATTATAAGCGGTATTCCGGAGATTGAGGAATTCAATAATGCCCTGTCATACCTTGAAAGCAGAGGAAAAATAGTTATAAACAGAAAAAAGGTAGGTCTACCCCGGGTGATGGGGTATGTTACCGCAACAATAGTGAGACAGGCTAAAAGCTTTTCCTTTGCCGAGCCGCATGACCCGGATATGGAGGATGTTTATATCCATGCTCCGTCAACAAAGGGGGCTATGCCCGGAGATACGGTTCTGCTGAAGAATATTACCGAAAGCTCAAGGGGATTGTCGGGCGAAGTTGATAAAATACTCGAAAAGGGCAAAAGAGTAATAACGGGAACAATAGAGAGAATGCATAATACAGGAACAGCCTATCTCATAGCAGACAACGGATTTGCACAAGCTCTGAAGATTGTGCAGGGCGGAGAGCTTAAAAGTAAAAACGGTGATAAGGTTAAGGCAAGCGTATTTTATGACAATAATAAAAAGGGAGTATTTGCAAGGGTTATTAAGATATACGGAAGCGGAAATTCAGCTAAGGTATGCTCTGATGCCATTATTGACAGCTACGGTATTCCTACAAAGTTTCCTGTTCCGGTCAAGCACGAGGCGGCAATGATGGCTGCTCAGCGTATAACCGAGGAGGAAACGGCGAAACGCACCGATTTTACGGCGGATCCTGTTTTTACCATTGACGGAGCGGATGCAAAGGATCTTGACGATGCGATTTGCGTAAAAAAGCTTGAAAAAGGCTGGGAATTGCAGGTGCACATAGCGGATGTTTCCCATTATGTTGCGGAGGGAAGCAAGCTTGATGAGGAAGCCCGTCGCAGGGGAACATCAGTATATTTTGCCGACAGGGTTATACCTATGCTGCCGGAGGAAATTTCAAACGGCTGCTGTTCTCTGAATCCCGGCACAAAAAAGCTGACGTTTTCTGCCATAATGATACTCAATGAAAAAGCCGAGCTTATAGATTACCGCTTTGAAAAAAGCTTTATAATATCAAAGGTCAGGGGTGTATATTCGGAAGTCAACTCCATACTTGACGGAAGTGCGAATGAGAGCATAAAAGAAAAATATTCTCCTGTATCCGATGTTATCGCAGAAGCAAAAAAGCTTGCGGATATTCTTAAGGAAAAAGCCGTGAGACGTGGGGGATTGGAAATAGAAAGCTCAGAGCTTCGTTTTGTTCTTGATAAAAACGGTGTATGTATTGATGTTTCGGAAAGAGAGATGGGGGAAGCAGAGGGAATTATCGAACAGTTTATGATAATGGCAAACGGGGCGGCAGCTCTTTATGCTAAAAGTGTCGGTATACCCTTTGTTTATCGTGTACATGAAGCCCCCGACCCCGATAAGCTTTATTCTCTTGCCGAACTTGCGGCATCATGCGGATTTCAGACACGCAGGCTGAGAGAAGGTGTACGTCAGACTGATCTTGCCGCTCTTATAAACGCCGCAAAGGAAACAAAGTATTCAAGGCTTATTTCAACTCAGGTACTGCGTTCTATGGCGAAGGCAAGATATAGCAGCCGTCCGCTCGGTCATTTCGGCTTATCACTCACGGATTATTGTCATTTTACATCGCCTATAAGACGTTACCCCGATACGTCAATACATCGTATATTGAGCGATTTCATAAGCGGAGTACCGATAGATAAAATTAAAAAGCACTACAGTGAATTTGCCGACGAATCGGCGGCACTGTCCTCCGATTTTGAGATAAGGGCGGTAAGAGCCGAGCGTGACGCGGAAAAATGTTATGCCGCGGAATATATGTGTTCTCATATCGGAGAAAGATACAAAGGAGTTGTATCGGGTGCTGCCAATAACGGAATTTTTGTTATGCTCTCTAACGGAATAGAGGGTTTCGTAAAGCTTACCGATATTGAGGAAAGTGATTTTGAATTTGACGGATTGACTTCAATTAAAGACAGAATAAGCGGGGCTGCTTATTCTATCGGAGATGAAGTGAATATTGAGGTAGTTAATTCAAATGTCGCATTGGGGATGATTGATTTTGTTTTGGCTGAAAATGAATAATCTTCAAAAAATACCGGACTGATTTATGCGATTATATATCAATCCATATCTTGTATTACTCCGTTATATTCATATGTTTCAACAATTTATATCGGCCGGAATTATACCTTATAGGCAAGCCGGCTGAATATCTTTTCCGGTGATAAACATTCTGCTGCTGATCGACTTCTTGACAATATCAGTGCAAAGCATTATAATTTGAATGTACTATCTGTTTTGAACTGCGGAGTGATATAATCCTATGAAAAAAATTTATATTGCAGGATTTGACGTTTTTTATCCTGATGCGGTTAATATAGGCAATAAACTTAAAGGAATCTGTAGAAAGTACGGATTTACAGGGCTTTTTCCTTCGGATAACGAGTGCGGCGGTGCATATGATATTTTTTCCGCAAATATCGGTATGATACAAAGCTGTGATATTGTAGCCGCAAATATGAATAGCTTCCGAGGAGTTGAACCGGACAGCGGTACAGCCTTTGAACTCGGATATGCATACTCCCTCGGCAAGAGATTGTATTGTTATCTTTCCGATACACGCACCTTAAGGGATAAAATCGGTGAAAAGGATGACAAAGGTTTGTCGGTTGAAGATTTCGGTTTCCCGCTAAATCTGATGATATCCGTACCGACAGTGATTGTCAATGGGAGCTTCGAGGATTGTCTTATAAGAATAAGATATGATGAAGATAATAAAACACAGGAGTGATTTTTTTGAATCTATGGCTGATGACAGCTGTAATAGCAGTTTTGATAATGTGTTCAGCGTTTTTTTCGGCAACTGAAACAGCTTTTTCATCCGTTAGTAAAATCCGACTCAGAAATAAAGCGGAGAACGGGGATAAGAAGGCATCCAAAGCACTTTATATTACGGAAAACTACGATAAGGCACTTTCCACCATATTGGTAGGAAATAATATTGTCAATATAGCATCATCTTCCTTGGCAACTCTGATGTTTGTGTCGTTTTTCGGTGATGCTGCGGGAACTATCGTGAGTACGGTTGTTATAACCGTTGTGGTACTTATATGCGGTGAGGTACTTCCTAAAAATTTTGCTATTGAAAATAATGAAAAAATCTGTATATCAACGGCTTCGGTATTATTATTTATAATGACGGTCTTTACACCGCTTAGCTTTGTTCTGCTCAAAATAAAAAATGCATTTGCAAAGGTTGCGGGGAAGAATAAGGATAAGGAAAGGGAACCGAGTGTTACCGAGGATGAACTTAAGTATATTGTTGAAAGTATTGAAGAGGAAGGTGTGCTTGAGGAACAGGAAAGCGAGCTTGTTCAGTCCGCACTTGATTTTGACGAAAAGACCGCATATGATATACTTACTCCAAGGGTGGATATGACAGCGATAGATATTGATGAAGATAAGGAAAAAATCAAGGAAATTATTCTTTCGGAGCGTTATACCAGAATACCGGTATATAAAAATAATATTGACAATATAGTCGGGATACTGCATACGCGTGATTATCTTGAAGCCCTCCTCGGAAGTGTCGAGCCTGATATAGTAACTCTGATACAGCCGGCATATTTTGTATACAGGAGCAAGAAGCTATCCTCTCTGCTTGCGGATTTCAAATACAAAAAGGTTCATATTGCCATTGTCACAGATGATTACGGCGGAACTCTCGGAATAGCAACAATGGAGGATCTTCTCGAGCAGCTTGTCGGTGATATATGGGATGAGGACGAGGAGATAGAACATAAGTTTAAAAAGCTTGGCGAAAACGAGTTTGAGATAAGCGGAGATATGAATATTGATGATATGCTTGAACTGATTGACAAGGATGACAGATATATTGAATCCGACAGCAAATCTGTGGGAGGCTGGGTGATTGAGCAGATCGGCGATATACCCGAAGTTAATTCAGCCTTTCAATATAAGGAACTGAAGATCACAGTTACGGAAATTGAGGATCAGCGTATCAATACCATACTTATGATTTACACACCGTATAAAAATGAAAAGAAAATTTAGATATATGACTCCTTGGGAGCAATTTAAGGTTCGCAAAAGATACAGGCAGGTCACGGTATATCTGATATCCGTGATGTCTGTATTTTTAATAGTCGCATTATATCTGTTAAATCTGTCGGGTGCATATGATGGTGTAAGCAAAGGGATATACAATTTTTTAGGTATATCCGAGTTTTCATCAAAGGCAGATGATTATCCTATGTCGGTACATTTCATTGATGTAGGAAACGGCGATGCAATTCTTGTGCATACAGATGATGCAAACATAATGATAGATTGCGGCGAATATACATTAAACGGCACGGCCGCCGAATATCTGAGTCATTTTGACATTGATGGTATAGATTTATTTATAGCAACACATAATGACAGTGACCATATAGGAGATTTTTCACATATATCGCAAAAATATGAAATAGGGGAGTTATGGACAGGAAAATATCCCCCTGAAACAAATGTTAGCCGTACCGAGGATGAAGATATTTTATATAGGATTGCCGGGGATAAAAATATAAAAATCAAATGTCCCGAGACGGGAAGATACGAAGTCGGCAATATGACAGTTGATGTATTATCACCCGATAAAGAATACAGCAACGATAATGATAATTCAATTGTCGTTAAAATTTCGTATAATGAGGTTTCGATGCTTTTCACAGGTGATGCAGGTAAGGCTGCGGAAAAGAATTTACTTGATGAAAATGCGGATGTAGCAGCCGATATACTCAAAGTTTCCCACCACGGCAGTAAAACAGCAACAACGGAGGAATTTCTCGGTGCCGTTTCTCCGGAATATGCTGTTATATCCGTGGGAACGAAAAATAAATATCTGCCCGATAAGGATACGGTTAAAAGACTCGAGGATTCAGGTGCGGAAATTTACAGAACGGACCTTGACGGAAGTGTGATAGTGGCATCCGATGGGAAAGACATCTCAATATTCAAAGAGAATTCCGGATAAAATTTTTATCTGCCATGAGTCTGTATCATTATTGTTCAAATTTATAAAAAAACGTTCTAAAATTTGTAAATTTATACAAAATTGAAAAATTTTTGATTTTTTTAACAAATCGTATTATTTTTGGTTTATAATTAATTCGGATGTGTATTATATGTCCTATCTCAGACGAAGGAGTGATTTTTATGTTTTGTCCGCAATGCGGAAAAGAATGTGGTGAGGGGTATGGATTTTGTTTATCCTGCGGCTGTAAGCTGGATGCGGGAGCTGTGGGTCAGAGTACCGAGAATAATAATTTGTACTCACAGGACTTCCGGACTCCGGATAATGTTCAGACTCCAAATAATGCTGTACCGGAGCCGGTCAGACCTATTGAGCCGACAGGACAATCTTTTATGCCATATGATTCAACAGCGGGTGTTATTGATAATAAGAGATCGTCCGGTGGGGTCAAAAGAGTAATTATAATTTCCGTGGTTGCACTTTTGGTGGCATTATTGGGGGTTTTCTCTTTCTTTTTTATAAAAAATAAAATGGAGAGAGACTATCTGGTAAACAATCCGACAAAGTATGTTTTCGGTTCATATCAGACATATTTTGACAATTCCGGTTCGGAGTCAAATGATCTTTTCACTGTGCTTAAAAACTGTAATGAACAGGGAACCATGAAGGTGTCTGCCGCACCGAAAAACAATGAGCAGGGCAGTTCCATGGATATGGTTTTCTCATATGATAATTTGGGAAAAAAGTATTATATGAAATCCAACGGAACAAATATGCCGAATGCGTTTGTTAGTTATGGCACCGGTACAGGAAATACTCTCTTTGAGGTTTACACCGATATAAACCGTATTGATTTTAATTTTGATATGTACGGCAAACAAGGTAAGTACTATGTTGAATCCGGCAAGTTAAGAGAGCAGGCAGGCAATTCCATTTTCTCGCCCAATAAGGATAACGTTCTGAATATTGACGAGGAACAGTTTAATCAGTTTATCAGTCAGTTCGAGAGTGTGTATCATAATCTTCAAAACATTGACAGCAAGAAAAAGGATATCGAGGGATTATGTGATGGACTTCTCAAAAAGATTGAGCAGGACTGCAAGGTTACTGTTGAGGATGGCACAGCAACCGTAAACGGTAAAGATGTATCCGTTGATATAGTTACATATACCTTGGATTATAATGCTATTCTTGCGATACTCAATGATACAAAAGCAGAGATTGTAGACTATCAGAATAACAATAAGGATGAAACCGGAAATAAAGCCGAGCTTATTGACAGCATAAATGAAAACTTTGATAAGCTTATTTCATCTTTCAGCGAATCCGAACAGGCTAAGAGCATTTTAATTACAATAACGAACTATACAAGAAAAGACAATAGGGAAATTGCAAGGCTTGAGCTTAACTTTAAGGTTACGGACAATGCATCTGCAAATGTAAAAATTTCTCTGGAGTTTTCACATGATCCCTATATGAATATAAAATTAACCGTTTCCAATGCAATGTTTAGTACAAGTGCGTCATTGTATAAGGAAGTGAACGGTGGAATTGTGTCATACGTTCTGACAGCCGGTTCCGATACGAACGGTTCTGCAGCAGGTCAGGAGATTGCAAGAATTGACTATGATGATAATAACAATAAGCTCACGCTGACAGCCGGCGGGCAATCTTATACTTGTGATGCTGTTATAGAGGGCAACAAGGCGTCCTTTAGTTTTGAAGTACCCTCCGGTTCATCATACGATACATCGGGAAGTCAGAATGTTTTAATGAAAATAGAGATTTCCTCGGTGCCTGAGATGAATACGATCAATGCCGAAAAGAGTCTGTTTGATATGACCAAAGAGGAATATGAGGATCTGACACCCTCATATAATAATCCATATTCATACGAAGATCCTGATGATTACGATTATTACGATGATTACGATTATTATGATGATTCCGATTATTACGATGATTACAATTATTATGATAACTCCTATTATTACGATGATTACAATTATTATAATAATTACGATTATGATAACGTTTAATGATTACCGTTATGGCGATTACGGCAAGGATTATTATTATGCTGCCGGTGTTGGCGTCTCTGATGTGTAAATCGGTATTAACGCCATTAACTAAATAGCTTAGAGCTCAGCAGGGCTGCCATGTTATGTGGCAGCCCTGTTTTAAAATTTATATAAAAACGGACTTAGTCTTTATCATCCGGAATTAAGACTAAGTCCCTTTAAAATTTATTATTTTATATACTCAGTGACAATTTCCTCGATTTTTCCGAGGGCAAAGTCAATTTTGGAAATATCCCCGACACCTGCCATAGCACGTTCGGGTTTTCCGCCGCCCTTACCTCCGACAAGCTCGGCTACAGCCTTGACGATTTTACCCGCATGACCGCCCTTTGCCTGAGCCTCCTTGCCGACTGCAACGGAAATATTTGCTTTTCCATCGTCTACTCCGAACATTACTGCAATGCAATCCGGAGCGGTGTCAAGCAGACAGTCTGTCATAGTCTTAAGTGTTGCCGTATTAGTATTAAGGAATTTTGCGGCTGCTATACGCACACCATTTTTCCCTGATGCGGAAGAAAGCATATTCTCCACACCCTGTGCGGAAAGCTTGGATGTCAGAACCGATATTTCTCTGTCTTTGGCTTTCATTTCCTCTATTACCTTTTCGCTTGCCGCAACAAAGCCCGACATGGCGGTTGACTTGAACAGCTTCATGGATTTTGTCAGTATATCCGTAATTTCATCAAGAACCAAAAGTACGCCTCTGCCTGTTACAGCCTCAATTCTTCTTACACCGGCTGCCACGGAGTTTTCTCCGATTATGCGGAAAAGTCCGATTTTTGAGGTGTTCTCTATATGTGTACCTCCGCAGAATTCCTTTGAAAATTCGTCAACCATAACAACACGTACAATATCACCGTATTTTTCTCCGAACAGTGCCATCGCCCCAAGCTTCTTTGCCTCGTCTACGGGCATTTCCTTTGTTACTACATCAATTCCCTTGAAAATCTGCTCATTTACAAGATTTTCAACCTTCTTAAGCTCCTCGGGAGTTACAGCCGAAAAATGTGTGAAGTCAAAACGAAGCTTATCGGCAGTAACAAGCTGACCTGCCTGCTCAACATGAGTTCCGAGAACCTGACGGAGTGCAGCCTGAAGAAGATGTGCCGCTGTGTGGTTACGCATAATGTTATACCTTGTATCTTCATCAACACGGGCATTTATAATATCCCCGACTTCAATAGTACCCTCGGAAATTTCACAGCGATGCATATATATTCCGTTATTGTCCTTAACGGTATCTGCAACTTTGATAACCGAATTATCAGTGGTGAGTATACCTGTATCTCCGACCTGTCCGCCGCTTTCCGCATAGAACGGGGTCTTATCAAGGACAATTACAACATCATCACCCGTACCGCCGAATTCAACCTTTTCTCCGCCCTTGACAATGGCAAGAATCCTTGCCTCTGAGTTTAGCTGCGTATAACCGAGAAATTCTGTTTTTTCTATATTGCCGAAATCAACGGCATCACTGAGCCATGCCTCGGCTCCCGCATTTTTCCTTGCTGCCTTTGCACGTGCTTTCTGTTCCTTGAGAAGTTTTTCATACCCCTCAAGATCAACTATCATTCCTTTTTCTGCCGCAATTTCCTTAATCAGATCTATGGGGAAGCCGAATGTATCGTTAAGCTTGAATGCATCTTCGCCCGAAATTCTGTTTACTTCGGATTTTTCTATTATATCATTGAGGAGTGCGGAACCCTGATCGAGAGTACGGCAGAAAGCTTCTTCCTCGGTTTTTATTACCTTAACTATAATTTCACGCTTCTCCGAAAGCTCGGGGTATGCGGGATTTTCTGCAATCACCGTATCAACAACTTTATAGAGGAAAGGTTCACTCACACCGAGAAGTCTGCCGTGACGTGCCGCTCTCCTGAGAAGTCTGCGGAGTACATAGCCTCTGCCTTCATTTGAGGGCATAACTCCGTCACCGATCATAAATGTAACACTTCTTATATGGTCTGTTATAACACGCAGTGAAATATCTGTTTTTTCGTCATCACCGTATTTTGCACCAACCAGCTCGGTTATCTTCTTCATTATATTCTGCACGGTATCAACAAGGAAAAGATTGTCAACACCCTGCATAATGCAGGCAAGTCTTTCAAGACCCATTCCCGTATCAATATTCGGGTGGTCGAGCGGTGTATAATTTCCCTTGCCGTCATTGTCGAACTGAGTAAATACGTTATTCCAGAATTCAACATATCTGTCGCAGTCACAGCCGACCCCGCAGGTTGGTTTGCCGCAGCCGTATTTTTCTCCTCTGTCAAAATAAAGTTCTGAACACGGACCGCAGGGACCCTCGCCATGCTCCCAGAAATTATCCTCTTTACCAAGACGCACTATACGCTCGGGAGAAACTCCGACCTCCTCTGTCCATATTCTGAAAGCTTCATCATCATTTTCATATATTGACACCCATATCTTATCAACGGGAAGATCCAATACATCTGTGCAGAATTCCCAAGCCCATTTTGTAGCCTCATGCTTGAAATAATCTCCGAAAGAGAAATTTCCGAGCATTTCAAAAAATGTTCCGTGACGTGCGGTTATTCCCACCCTTTCGATATCGGGGGTACGAATACATTTCTGACATGTGGTAACTCTCTTGCGCGGGGGTGTTACCTCGCCTGTAAAATACTTTTTCATGGGAGCCATACCTGAATTGATAAGCAGGAGGCTCTTATCGTCACGGGGGATAAGTGGAAAGCTCGGAAGCCTCAGATGTCCCTTTGATTCAAAAAAGGAAAGATATTTTTCCCTCAGCTCATTAAGTCCTGTCCATTTCATTTTTTATCACCTTTTTTATTATTTTTTTAGCTGTTCAGTCAGTTTGTTTATGGGTGTATAATTCAAAAAATAAACACGAACCCTTTCGTTATGGGACGAAAGAATCCGTGTTACCACCCAAATTGCATACAAAAAAGCCATATGCCACTCAAAAAGCCTTAACGCGGTCGGACGCTGCATTTTTTGCAGGGCTCCGAGTCAGCCCGAGCGTTCTTACACAGGGATATCACACCGTTGCTCCCCTCTCTTTGGTGCAGCCTCCGCTCTTTTTCTCTTCACAGCCGTAATATATTTACTACAATATTATAACTCATTTTTTCCCGATGTCAAGACCTTTTTTTAAATCAACCGAGAGAAAATATATTTATATATTCCTTCATGCTGATAAATTTCTGATAGTACAGTTTTTCTGTTGAAAGCTCAATCTCAAAGTCGGAAAGCTCCCTGTTGAGATTTCTTACCGCTGCTTTAAGACTTTTTACACTGTCCTCCGAAAAACCGTTGATATTATAATATCCCAGCGTAACATGGGGAGTAAGAGGTCTGTCAAGCATCCTTATTTTATGCATAAGCTCATACAAATCGGAAAGCTTGTTGAACTCCGCCTCATTACAGGGAATGAATCCGAGAACGACTGAAGTATTTATCATATTAATAACATAAGTGGCTTTCATTTTTATTTTTTGCACACCGATTGGATTTTCTTTAAGAAGCTTTATAAGATTTACCTCGGCAAAAAACATTTCATTCGCTATTTTATCTATATCAGGGGAATTATATAAATCATGCAATGTGATGTGATATGTACTTTTTGGAAGTCTTTCACTAAAACACTCGGGAACCTCCTCGAAAAGCTTCTCTGTAAGCTTGTCCACACGTTCCTTTATATTTTTGTCAAGCTCAAATACAACAGTATCCCCATAAAAATCCGAATAACTGTTGTCCGGTCTTACCTTACGCGGTACGGATTTGTTTGGTACGAATGCATTATCATCCATCATAAGTTCTTCTTTTTCAAATGAGTTTATTCTGTCAAGAAATTCATTATACGTTTCCATATGTCTGCCTCCATATTATAATTATTAAGGATAAATCGTTCTTGTAATATTTCCCTCTGGTATACGATGAACACTGTTCTAATTATTATTCTCGGATATAATCAGATTTCTTACATTCTGCATACGGCTGTCAAGCGAAGCACTTATTTCGGCACAGTCAGTCAATTCATACGAGAGCTTTTCCATCATTTCCGGGGAGATATTTTTCTTATATCTGAGCTTATGTTCAAGACTTGCCCAGAAATCCATAGCTATTGTGCGAAGCTGAACCTCTACCTTAACCGGTCTCTTTTCGTTTTCCACAAAAATAGGAACTTGTACAATAAGGTGCAGACTCCTATAACCGGAAGGTTTCGGATTTTTGATATAATCCTTTTTTCTGATAAGCGTTATATCGTCCTGCTGTAAAAGACACGCGGCAAGTCGGTATATATCATCAACAAACGAACATATGACACGCACACCGGCTATGTCATTTATATTTTCCTCTATAGCTTCAAGTGTTCTCGGAAGATTTTTTCGTATAATCTTTCGTATAATACTGTCATAGTCCTTTATGCGGGAGTGAATTGATTCAATGGGGTTACCATCATATTTCAGTGAGAATTGCTCATTCAGCACCTTGAATTTTGTTTCCACCTCCATTATGGCACAAGCGTAATTTGCAAAGAACTGCTCGACAGGCAATATCTTTTCTTCAATTATATCGAGGAAGTATTCCTCGTTTATATCAGCCTGACGTGTAAATTCTACCAATTCTTTGGCAACCTTATCTGCTGTCTGTAAAAATTGTTGTTCTTTCATTTTTATCATCCCCTTTGTTTCTTACAATGATACCGTATTTTTTGTTAAAAGTCAACAAAAAATCCGTAAAATAATTATTGATAAATAATTAATTTTTATTTTGGCAATATATCACCGCATTTTAGCTTTTTCGCAATTTTAAAAAGCTCTCCCTGCTTTTTTGTTATAATTGCGGTAGTATTCTCATTTTTCGAGCATAGCTCCATAGATATTTTACCCTTACTTATGTATGGGTGACGAAGTATTCTTGAGCCGTTTATTTCCGTATTTGTACGGACAAATGCCATATATGAATATTTTTCATCCTCAAAAGGTGCATCGCCGCCCTTAAGCATTTTGTGAAGTCTGCTTCTCTGCACCCTTGCCGTAAAATGACACCAGTCACCGGAAGATATTCTGCACTTATTTTCATGCGGACAGGGGGCGGCAATATGTGCACCGTCCTTGAGCAGTATATCTCTTGCCGTACTAAGCCCGGTAAAACCGTCCGGGGTGCCGGGTTCTATGATAATAAGTACTTTATTTGCAGCTTTCCAAAGCTTTTTTATTGTATCAATACGCTGCGAATCCGACAATTCATTCAGGACATATGCCGCTGTCACAAGATCAGCACTATAGGGTAGTTCGGAACGTGCAATATCGTGATATATCCATTTGGCATTTTTAAGTGCTGTACTTCCTGATTTCATAAACTCAATACCAAGTGCGGACATTTCCTTTTCACGTTCTGAGCAGGTTATCTCGTCAAGTTCAAGCTGACAGTCTGCCGCCCATGCTGCCGCACCTGTACCTGCTCCAACATCAAGAAGTGTTTTTATATCGTATTCCTCTCCCACAATTTCAAGCGTATGTGAAACAGCCTCTGATACAGCCGCAAAGGTTGCAGGCATACGCACCACGGAATATACGGCTGCTTCAAGTTTATCCGTAATAAGTCTTTTACCCTTGCCGCTTTCATTTTTATATTTCTTTGTTATGTTATCCGAAGTCTTTTTTAATTCGGATATTGACCACTTGGAAGCATTCATCTCAATTTGGTTTTTAAGCTCAGACGGAAATTCCATTTTTATACCTCGTCATTGATAATTACATTGTAATAAACTGTATATCAATTATATCATATAAGCATATAGCTTTGCAAATCATATTAGTTCCTAAATAATTATATATATGTATGGGGTGAAGTGTTAAAATGGAAACTGTTGAAAAAATCAATTCATTTATCAATGGTATAGTATGGGGACCTTTTATGCTTTGCGTGCTGTTAGGCATAGGTATTTTTTATACATTTAAGCTTCGATTTTTTCAGATAAGGCATTTTAAATATTGGTGGAACGAAACCTTTATGTCTATTTTTAAAAAAAAGGAGGGCAAAAGGGGAAAGGGAAAAATTTCACCGTTTCAGGCAATGGCTACGGCTCTTGCCGGGGCGATAGGCACGGGAAATATTGTCGGTGTTGCCGGAGCGATAAGCCTTGGCGGAGCAGGGGCAATATTCTGGATGTGGGTTGCCGCTGTCTTTGGTATGGCTACTATTTTTGCTGAAAATGTTCTCGGAGTAAAATACAGGGAAAAAAGGAACGGTAAGTATGTGGGAGGACCTATGTATTACATTGAAAAGGGTCTTCATTGTAAGTGGGCGGCTGTGGTTTTTGCCGTTATATGTACTGTTGCCGCACTCGGTATGGGAAATATGACACAGGCAAATTCCGTAGCCGGGGCACTGAATGAAGGTTTTGGTATTTCCCCGCAAATAAGCGGAATCGTAATAGCAGTGGCTGTGGGGATTATAATTATGGGCGGTATAGACCGTATAGCCGCACTTACGGAAAAACTCGTTCCGACAATGGCCGTTCTGTATATTCTCGCCGCTGTCATAGTTATAGGTATAAATTTCCGTGAGATACCGGATGCCTTTGTTAAAATTTTTACGGAAGCTTTTGATTTACAGTGTGTTGCCGGTGGCTTTATGGGTTACGGTATGGCAAGGGCAATCAAGTACGGAATATCAAGAGGCGTATTTTCTAATGAGGCAGGGCTCGGAAGTTCTCCGATAGTTCATGCGGCAGCCGATACAGATGACCCATACAGGCAGGGAATGTGGGGTATGTTTCAGGTATTTATGGATACCATTGTTTTATGTACGCTTATGGCTTTGTGTATAATTACATCCGGTTTTGATAAATCTTCGCTTGATGGAATATCACTAAGCACCGCGGCATTTGAGGGAGCCCTCGGAATAATCGGAAAAATTTTTATTTCACTGTCTATAATTCTGTTTGCCTTTGCTACCCTTGTATCGTGGTGCTATTACGGTGAAAAAAGTCTTGAATACCTTACGGGGGGAAAATATATAGGTGTATATCGTTTTGTTTATGCACTGACAGCATATATAGGGAGTATAATGAGTATTTCACTTGTATGGGAAATATCCGATACGCTTAACGGGCTTATGGCTATACCTAATCTTGCGGCACTTATACTTTTATCAAAACAGGTAAATTATAAATCCGATAAAAATTTACTTAGAAAATGAATAAAAGGAAAAATTAAAAACTTGTAAATTATATAAAAATAGTTTATAATAGCATAAGCGGTATGTTCGTAAAATTTTACGGAAAGCGGTTTGTGTCATGCAGTTTAATGAATTTGTTGCTAATGATAAATTAATTGAAGAAATAACCGAAGCAGTGAAAACCAATACACTGCCTCATGCTATAATATTGGACGGTGCAAAAGGTACGGGAAAACAAACCCTCGCAAAAATAATTGCACAAAGCTTTGTATGTTCGTCCGATAGCCGACCCTGCGGAAAATGTGCCGCTTGTATCAAGGCTATGCATTCATCACACCCCGATATATTCACGGCAAACGGGGATAATACGGGCGAGCTTAATGTTGACGCTATAAGAAATATCCGTGCCGATTCATATATCATGCCCAATGAAGCACCGACCAAGGTATATCTTCTTTTAAACTGCGATAAAATGCTTGCTCCGGCTCAGAATGCTTTTCTTAAGGTTTTGGAGGAACCGCCGGCAAATGTTGCTTTTATTATTACGGTAACATCCGCAAATATGCTTTTGCAGACTGTTCGTTCACGTTCCCGTTTATATACGCTTTATCCTGCAACGCCCGAAGCGGCGGCTGAATATGTTTTACGGCTTTTTCCCGAAAGGGATTACGGAGATATTCTCCATGCGGCACAGTTGTGTGACGGAAACATAGGCAAGACCATCGGGATGATTGAAAGCGGTGGGGAAGAAGCAAAAAAGCTTGCCGATGAAATATTCGTTGCTGTTACAAAGGGAAACGAATATAATGTACTTACCTTGACAAGCAAAATGTCACAAAGTCGTGTTTTTGCGGTGAGTGTTCTTGATTTTCTGACCGAGAATGCCGCTGAATGTGTCAAGGCATCTGTCGGTGCCAAAACCAATTCAGCGATTGCTTCGGACGCTGCAAAGCGAATGACCAAAAACAGAATATTCAGACTTGCGGAAAATATAGAGAGAGCAAAGCAGGTTCTGGAAATAAATGTTAATCTTAATTTTTTCGGCACATGGCTTTCATCTGTGCTGAGAGTGTAAATATTCGGAGGAAAATATGATTAGTGTAATAGGCGTAAGATTTAAAGATGTGGGAAAAATTTATTATTTCGATCCGGACGGTTTAGAGCTTCGTGTAGGCGATAATGTTATAGTTGAAACAAGCAGAGGTGTAGAGTGCGGCAAGGTTGCAATGGCAAACAAGGAGATGACCGATGATAAGATAAGCAAACCTCTGAAAAAGCTTATCAGAAAGGCAACCGACGATGATATGAAAATTGTCGGGGCAAACAAGAAAAAAGAAGTTGAAGCATTCAGAATCTGTGAAGAGAAAATTGCAAAGCATAAATTGCAGATGAAGCTTGTTGACGTGGAATATACCTTTGACAATAATAAGATACTGTTTTACTTTACAGCGGATGGAAGAGTGGATTTTCGAGAGCTTGTAAAGGATCTCGCTTACGTGTTCAGGACAAGGATAGAACTGAGACAGATAGGTGTGCGTGATGAAGCAAAAATGCTCGGCGGACTCGGCATATGCGGAAGACCGTTTTGCTGTAATACATTCCTTGGTGAATTTCAGCCTGTTTCGATAAAAATGGCGAAGGAACAAGGAATGTCGCTTAACCCTGTCAAGATATCCGGAACGTGCGGCAGACTTATGTGTTGTCTTAAATATGAGCAGGATGTATACACAAGTCTGCTGAAAACAACCCCGAAAATAGGGGCTATAGTTGAAACTCCGGACGGAAACGGAAATGTCATTGATGTAAATCTTATCACGGGCACACTTACTGTATCGCTCAATAAAGCACCGGATGCCGCACCCCATACTTATAATGTATCCGAGGTCAGAATAATCAAGGACGGACAGATACGTCTTGACAGATCCGAGATAGAAAAGCTGAAGAAGCTTGAAAAGGATTGATTTTGTACATCATTATTCAAAAAAGCAAAAGCCTTCGTTTCAGAATAACTCGGCTTTTGCTTTTTTATTTGTTGAATTTTAAAGTTATTGAGAAAATCCCGTCCTTGTATTCGGCATATATCTTTCCGCCGAGAATTTCCGTAAATTGCTTTGCTATCGCAAGACCAAGACCGGTGCTTCCGCTTGTTCTTGAAATATCCGTTGATTCCTCAAGAATTGCAATAAGATTGAGCTTTTTCTATATCATGTATTGCACTCATAGTGCCGGAATATGCACTTGCCGTTGTATAGCTGTTGCTTTCAAGAAGAATTTTCAGCATACGGTTTATTTCGTTATCGTCTTCAATAATCAGAATTTTTTTACTCACAATCGTACCTCATTTTTTATATTTATTATACACAGTAATATACAGTATAAGAAAAGTGCAATAATAAAAAGGAAATTCC
This sequence comes from uncultured Clostridia bacterium, assembly GCA_947585965.1. Taxonomy (GTDB): domain Bacteria; phylum Bacillota; class Clostridia; order Oscillospirales; family Acutalibacteraceae; genus UBA1213. The sequence goes on along the minus strand of CANPXK010000001.1, from coordinate 27,017 downwards.
CGAAAGATACTGCGGAAATTTCCTCTTTTTATTTTTTCTTGCCCTTATTTCTGTCTTTTCTAAAAACGAATTTTCTTACCTCCTCGGAAATTTTTCTGTATTTTATGGATCTGAGGTGAGAAAATGAATGAATAAGCCTTATTTGCTGGTTATTCAGGCTTTTGACAAACTTGTCGTATGCAGAATTTATTTTCTCATAAGCGGCAGTTGATTGAACCTTATCATTAATACTACCCTTAATATGGCTTATATTTGCAGAAAGTCCCTTAAGCTTCTCGTTGAAGCTTGAAAAACCCAATATCGTATGCAGACAGTCTATAAGGATCAAAATAAACAAACCGCCGCAGACATAGTGAAACAGGGGATAGGAAAACCTATCGGTCATGGACACTATAAAAGGATGAATGAAATACACAAGCAATATAGAAAGTGTACCGAATGCGAGGGCACCGACAAGGCATATTCTGCCGTTTATATTAAACTTTCCAACAAATATTTCCTTTCCGAATACAGTAAATTTAAAGTCATTATAATCCCACCAACGCACATTGAATATCTTTTCCATAACGACAGAGGTTATGTATTCAAGTATGCACGTAAGAACCGCACTTGATACGAACAACAGAAACGCATTATATCTCAGGTTCCCCAGTATTATAACATCAAGGAGGGAACCAAAGCCGTAGATAGGACAATACGGTCCGTTAAGAAATCCGCGGTTTACAAGTTTTTTCTGTCTGAAAGATTCAAGGGCGGATTCATATACCCATCCGATCACACTGTAAACGACGAGCCAAAAAAAATATTTTTCCAACATTAGTGCCGAATCAGGCATTTGTATCAACTCTCCTAAATTTTCTGACAATTCTGTTTTTCAATCCTCCGACAGTTTCATACGTTGCACACAGCTTATCTGAAATACATAAAATAACCGCCTCACGATATTTCGGGGGTTTCAATGTAAGCGGGAACATATGACGCAAAATCATATTCTGCTCTATTCTGCCAAGAGTATATTCCCTCATTGCATTCTCCAGTGCAATTTTCGGATGCTTGAAGCCATGCAGTCTGTTTTGCTTTATAGGCTCATGCCAATCATAAAGAAAATAGTCATGCAGCAGAGCACCACGGATCAATGCTCTCTCATTCACCTTTATTTTGAATTTTTTTGAAATTCTTATGCACATTGACGTTACAAACAGAGAATGGTCGAACACGCTGAATGTACCGTGTTGGACACAGATCTTTTCTATTTCCATACCTTTTGACTCAAGAATATCCTGTGCATACTTTTTTATTATTTCAAAATGCTTGACGGTATTCACAGTGCACCACCTTCATACTTTCTCCCTATAATAATAGCACGAAAAAACATAAAAAGCAACAGTTAAAAAGGATATAAATATAAGAAAAATGACAAATTATATAAATGATTATTGTTTTATAAACATTTTCCTGATATAATTAATATTCATGGGAGTTTGTCCTATCACTTTAAACCAATTTTAAGTAACTAAGGAGAATAAAAATTATGACCGATAAAGAATTTGCTGAAATTAAAAAACGTTTCAAGTCCGATAAAGGTAATATTGCCTATATACGGGGATGCTATGTAAGTGCCGCGAAGGAAATTATTTCCCGATTCAAGTTACCTGTTAATATGCTGAATGATGAACAGCAGGATTGGGTACTTAAACTGATGAAAAAAAGTATTTCCGGAGCAATGGGAAGAAATCTTATGAATATTGAATTTACAACAGACCAGGTTGAGAGCGGGGAAGAATATAAGCTTCTTTCAGACATAAGGGAAAGCGAGCTTGACAACGAGGAGCTGCTCAATGCTTTATATGAGAAAATAGTATCATCCTTTGTAACGGACGGTAATTATCTGATACTGCTTGCTTATGACCGTTATGATGTACCTTCATTTTCCAAGAACGATGAAGATCTTATGGATTCGACAGAGATGTTCCGCTATTTTATATGCAGCGTATGTCCGATAAAAATTACAAGAGCAGCGCTCGGATTCTCCACCGGCGAAAATAATTTCAGGAATATAGGAGCCGAGTCAGCTGTTTCCGCCCCTGAAATCGGATTTATGTATCCGTGTTTTGATGACCGTAAAACCAATATATACAATGCGGTATTTTACACACGAAGTACAAAGGAAAATTACGCCGAGGTTGTTGAAGCACTTTTCGGTGCAAAGGCACAGATGCCTGCTGCCGAGCAAAAACAAGCGTTCAGGAATGTAGTATCAGATTCCACCTCGGAAAGCAGAAATCTGGGATTTGTTCAGTCTGTACATAGTATGATATCCGATATGATAACAGAGCATAAGGAGAGCAAGGATCCGGAGCCTCTTATGCTTGATAAAAATGATGTTAAGCGTGTTCTTACAACCTGTGGTGCCAAGGATGAGGAAATGGCATCGTTTGATGAAAATTTTGTAAACGGATTCGGAGAAAAGATTGAAATTCCGCCGCAGAATATCATTGACCCGAAACAGTTTGAGCTTAAAAATTCATATGTTTCAATTAAGGTTGATCCGAAATTCAGCTTTATGGTAGACGCTAAGGTAGTTGACGGAGTAAAGTACATAATGATACGGGCAGATGAGGGAGTAGAGGTAAACGGCATAGGTATTCATTTTGACGGTGAACAGCTATCTCGAAAAGTAATTATGGATAATGAAGCGGCTGATACAGACAGTAACACTGAAAATACATCGGAGTAAAAATATATTGAATAAAAAAATGCGGCAGTCCTTTTTATGGGAATGTCGCATTTTAATTATGTTTTATGTTGATTCCGACTTGCCTGTCATGATGAATTCTATTAATTTTTTGCAGCCACTAAAATATGACATCCGCTGCATACATTATTTTTTGAACACAGACAGCAGGCAAGACCGCAACTTGATATTCCCGATTCTCTTTTCATATGTGCGGTACTATTAATAGTTTTCTGCATGAACTTCAAAATAGCTCTGCGGATGTGCACAAACCGGGCATATCTCGGGAGCTTTCGTTCCCACTACTATATGACCGCAATTACGGCACTCCCATACCTTTACTTCGCTCTTTTCAAATACCTGCTGCATTTCAACATTTTTCAGCAGCGCACGATAACGCTCCTCATGGTGCTTTTCTATTTCCCCGACAGCACGGAATTTTGCCGCAAGCTCAGGAAAGCCTTCCTTTTCAGCCGTTACAGCAAAACCCTCATACATATCTGTCCATTCGTAATTTTCACCGTCAGCGGCAGCTTCAAGATTTTCTGCCGTATTACCGATTCCTTTGAGTTCTTTAAACCACATTTTAGCGTGTTCCTTTTCGTTATCGGCAGTTTTAAGGAAAAGTGCGGAAATCTGCTCGTAGCCCTCTTTTTTAGCAACCGAAGCAAAATAGGTATACTTATTTCTTGCCTGTGATTCTCCGGCAAAAGCCGCCTCAAGGTTTTTCTCGGTTTGTGTTCCGGCATATGGATTCGTCTTTTTCTCCTCAACTGCCTTGAATGTTCCTGTTTGTTTACACTGCGGACATTGTTCAACCGGCTTAACACCCTCATACACAAAACCGCAGGTCTGACATACAAATTTCATAATTGTTTCCTCCAATAGTATAATTTTATTGGTATTATAGTAGATTTTTTTATGAAAATATAGTATAATATTAGCGAAAATTTTGTATTATCGTATTTCAGAGGTGCAATATGGAAAGAACATTACAGAACGATAATTCAGGAAAATGCCATACCGATTATAACGCCTATGATTTTCCCGTGCATATCGCGGAGGGCATATTTTCACCATATCCGGGCGATAAAATGCTTGCTCATTGGCATGATGATATTGAAATTTTACAGGTGCTTGACGGCAGGATGATAAGCAGAGTAAACGGATGTGATACCGAACTCGGAAGCGGTGATATAATTTACATAAACTCCCGTCAAATTCATTTCAATCATACCGTAAATAACGGTTGTCATTATCGGACGGTTCAGATAAACCCGAGAATATTTCTGTCCGCAATGCCTAAGAACAGTGCAGTTGAACGTTTTTTGAAGGATATAAGAATACGTTTTTATGTTTATTTTAATGGCAGTGAGGAAAACAGGGAAATTTCTGAACTTATAGACTTGATTATATGTGAGTACAAAGAAAAACAGGAATTTTATGAGCTTGATGTATTGTCATTGGTATGCAAGCTTTTCAGAAAGATATGCAATAACTATAATATCCCGGATTCCGTGACCGTATCACTATCTGATTCGGATCTGGAAATTCAAAGAGAGATGATAACATTCATATATGAGCATTTTTCTGAAAAAATAACCTTGGAACAGATTGCCGCTTCAGGACATATAAGCAGGAGCAAATGCTGTAAAATGTTCCAGCAGTACCTTTCCCAATCGCCTATAAGCTTCCTGACCGATTACAGGCTGAAGGAAAGCTGTTATATGTTGTCCGAAACAAGCAACCCTTTATCTCAGATAGCTCAATGCTGCGGATTTTCCGAGCAGAGCTATTATAATCGTATGTTCAGGCGTAAGTATGGCTGTACACCGCTTACCTACAGAAAATCTTCAAAAAATAATGTAATTATTAAGGATAATTCTTCTGTCAGTCATTAAGCGGGGATAAAACAATATTCCCGCTTGTTCTTGTTTTATTCATATCAATTATCCGTTGATTTTCCGAACCTCTGAAATTGAGGGAAATATTACGAAGCTCCTCAACAAACCGTCCGTCAACAAGTATATCTATGCTGTCAAGTATTTCATCCGTACACTCTATATAACGACATCCGCCGGGAACCAAGTCCTTTTCGTATGTAAAGCCGGTATACATCCATATATTTCTCTCCGGCAATTCGGTTCTGACTCTTCTGATAAGCCCGATGATTCCCCGTTGATTTGAAGGTTCAAACGGTTCTCCGCCCAATATGGTCAGACCGTCATAATATTCCTTTGACAATTCTCTCATAATATAATTCTCATGCTCAGGTGTATATTGTTCTCCGTATTCAAAATTCCATGTCTGAGGTTGAAAGCAACCCTTGCAGTGGTTAGTACATCCGGAAACAAATACACTTACCCTGATACCCGTGCCGTTTGCACAATCTGTTGTAATTATTTCTCCTATATACATAGTATTACTGCAGCCTCCGGTCTTTGTGTCTTGTATCCGCAACATTCACCCCCGATACAATTAAGCATCGGGGGTTGGATTTTTACGGATTTTTTATACTACTTCCGAGGATACCGTTTGTCTATCGGCAAGAACGGAATTTGAGAGGTGAAGAACTCTTTCCTTGATTTCCTGGGTCCTTCCTTGATTCCAGAATTGCGTTCCTATATATCCGCAGGTTCTTCTTGCGACATTCATCTTATTCTGGTCGGTATTGCCACAGCTTGGACATTTCCATATAAGCTTGCCATTGTCATCCTTGACTATCTGAATTTCGCCGTTGTAACCGCATACCTGACAGAAATCGCTCTTCGTATTAAGCTCCGCATACATAATGTTATCATATATAAACCTGATAACCTGCATAACGGCGGGAATATTCTGCTGCATATCAGGCACCTCAACGTATGAGATTGCTCCGCCGGGGGAAAGCGTCTGAAATTCGGATTCAAGTTTAAGCTTATCAAAAGCACTTATTTTTTCGGTTACATGAACATGATAGCTGTTCGTTATATAATTCCTGTCTGTTATACCCTTTATGACTCCGAATCTTTTTTGCAGACATTTTGCGAATTTGTATGTTGTGCTTTCAAGAGGCGTGCCGTATATGCTGTAATCTATATTTTCCTCGGCCTTCCATTTTGCACAATATTCATTGAGTTTTCTCATTATCTCAAGACCGAGCTGCTTTCCATCTTCATCGGTAAGCTTCTTGTCGATAAGGCTATATACACATTCCCACAAACCTGCATAGCCGAGAGACAAGGTAGAGTAGCCGCCATAAAGCAGCTTATCTATTGTTTCACCTTTCTTCAGTCTTGATATTGCTCCGTATTGCCACAAAATCGGAGCGGCATCCGAAAGAGTTCCCTTAAGCCTTTCGTGTCTGCAACGCAAAGCACGGTGGCAAAGTTCCATGCGTTCATCAAATATTTTCCAGAAATCGGCTATATTCTTATTTGCACTAAGACCGATATCGACAAGATTTACCGTAACAACTCCCTGATTGAAACGACCGTAATATTTCGGCTTTCCGTTTTCATCCACATAGGGGGTAAGAAAACTCCGACAGCCCATACACGTATAGCAGTGACCGTCCCCGTTTTTATCAATCTTATTTCTGAGCATTACCTTTTCAGAAATATAATCCGGAACCATGCGTTTTGCAGTACATTTAGCAGCAAGTTCCGTAAGGTAATAATAGGGGTCGCCTTCATGGATATTGTCCTCTTCAAGAACGTAAATAAGCTTTGGAAATGCGGGGGTTATCCATACGCCTGCCTCGTTTTTGACACCTGTGCAGCGCTGACGAAGAGTTTCCTCAATTATCATAGCAAGATCCCTTTTCTCTCTTTCGTCTTTTGCTTCATTCAGATACATAAATACGGTAACAAAGGGAGCCTGTCCGTTTGTTGTCAGCAGTGTTACAACCTGATATTGTATTGTCTGTACTCCCTTGGTTATTTCTTTCTTCAGGCGTTCTTCAACAATATTATCAATGGTCTCCTGTGGTATATCCGTTCCCATCATCTCAATTTCAGCCATAAATTCCCTTTTGATCTTTTCACGGGATATCTGTACAAACGGAGCGAGATGGGTAAGGCTTATACTCTGACCGCCGTATTGGTTGCTGGCAACCTGTGCTATAATCTGTGTTGCAATGTTGCAGGCTGTTGAAAAGCTGTGCGGCTTCTCGATAAGCGTTTCACTTATAACCGTGCCGTTTTGGAGCATATCCTCAAGATTTACGAGATCGCAATTATGCATATGCTGGGCAAAATAGTCGGCGTCATGAAAATGAATTATACCCTTTTCGTGTGCCTCAACTATATCCTGAGGAAGAAGTATTCTCCGCGTCAGATCCTTGCTTACTTCGCCTGCCATATAATCCCTCTGGACACTGTTTACCGTAGGATTTTTGTTGGAATTTTCCTGCTTGGCCTCCTCATTGTTACATTCGATAAGGCTGAGGATTTTATTATCGGTTGTGTTTGAGGAACGGATAAGGGAACGGTTATACCTGTACCTTACATAATTCCTTGCGAGCTGGAATGCACCTTTAGCCATAATCTGTTCTTCAACCATATCCTGAATTTCTTCCACCGATACGGCTCTGTCCAATTTTGAGCATTTGTATTCAACATAACCGGATATGTCTTTTATTTGCTCATCTGTAATTTTTCCGTGCTCGGTTGCGTTATTTGCTTTGCGAACCGCATTGGATATTTTCTCAATATCGAAGGGTTCCTCCGAGCCGTTTCTCTTTATAATACGCATTTAATCATCTCCGTTTTAATTCTTATACCGCTATATAATGTATTATATTAATAGCCTGAACGCTATATCTTGTATTATATCATAGAGGTTACATATTTGCAATACTATTTTTTTATGCTTTCCGACAGAATTTTCACATCGAAATTCATTGGCGGGAGAAATCTTGCATTAACACTATATTCATAGATAATAAGGAATTATAAATATTTTTTTAAAAAAGGCGCTTTGTATTTTTTGTAAAGGTATCGGATATCATATCCGGAATTTATTTTCAGGTATAATCGCGGCAGATTTAAAGTGATAATTTGTAAATAATAGTATATGCAATAAAACCTTCAATCATTTTTACTCTCGGAGTTATACCTGTTTATTGTTATATATGTCCAAAAAACATTATAAATTTTCTACAATTTTCTAAGTAAAATTTTATACGGGACTATATGAAAAAAATGAATATTTTTTCATTTTTGATGATTTAATTATGTTTTTTTGCCGCTCGGTATCAAAATACGACCGCTCGGGACAAATCCGCATTTTTGTGTTTAGTGAACGACATTTGATTAGTGAGTAAAATTATGATATAATATAATATGAATAGCAAGAAATAGAATTATATCATAATAGGTCTGTAAAATAGATATATCGCTGAGTTCACAAATATATAACCTCATTCAAAAACTGAAATATAATTACTTTTATAATGATATAATTTGTTTGAAATTAGTAGCACATCAGTAACACTTAAAGTCATATAATGGTGTAAATTATTGTAGAATTAAGGTATAAAAGAAGAAAAAATATCACAGATATAGTCAGATATGTGGGGAGGCAAAAAAATGAAAGCTTTGATATATTGCAAAAACATGAAAATCAGTAAAAATTTACTGAAATATTTTGAAGGTTGTTCGGAGCTTGAGTCTGAAAGTATCCCGGATAAAAAAGAATTTTTGAAACGATTTGAAAGGGATCGTATTCATCTGGCAATGGTTTCTTTGGAAAATGGAGATTTTGTTGAAATAGTAGAAAAAATCAAATCTCATAAAATAGGAACTGTCATATATCTGATTGGTAATAAAGATGAAGAATCAGTTAATGTATATAAATACAGATGCGACGGATTTTTAAATACAAAGAATATTGAAAGTGATATGAAATACTTATTTGATAATTTCTCGTTGCTTTCAAAAAGAATACATAGATTAAAGGCGGTTACATTCGGAAGGTTTGATTTATTTGTAGATGGTGAAAGAATGGAGCTGCGCAATAAGAAAGCCAAGGAGCTTCTGGCATTATGCATAGACAAATGCGGCGGAAGAGTCAGCCTTGAAGAAGCGACCGATAAGCTCTGGTACGGACGACCGTATGATGATCGTGTAAAAGGTCTTTACAGGAAAGCGGTTATGGATGTTAACGCATTTTTCAGATCCAAGGGGATCAAGGATGTGTTTATGAACGGACGCGGCTACTGCTGTATCAAAAAAGATTTGTTAGACTGCGACTATTATAGGTTCCTTGAGAATCCAAAGAAGGAAAAAATGCTGTATAACGGGGAATATATGTTTGAATATTCGTGGGCGGAAGAAACATTGGCGAGAATTGAAATGTTATATCAAAATTATTATTGACTTGCTGTATATATGCGGTACGGGAGTAAAACTATCAATCAGGCGTGTAAGAGGATATGTTTCTTACACGCCTGAAAGGCAGTATAGGGTTGTCGGGCGATAGGGGGGATGTTTAATATTTTTTTAAATACAGTTTTTTAAGGTGGAAAATTATGATATAATGTTTACAGTACAGTTTTCATAATGAAAGAGGGAGTAGAAATTGAATCAGGATTATTTCAGGGAAGCCCCTCCTGTTATACAGGAATTTCTGGCATATATGGGCAATGTACGGGGAAGATCCGGACTGTCGGTAGACGAATATTACAGGGATCTCAGAACATTTTTCAGGTTTATCCTGAAAGAGAGGGGAATAGTACCCGAAAATGCAGAATCGGATGATATTGATATATCCTCTGTAAACATAGATTTTATAAAAACAATTACATTTACCGATATTCTGCTTTTTTTGAATTATTGTCAGGATGACAGGAAAAATTCGGCGGTTACAAGGGCAAGAAAAACCTCAAGTCTGAAAAATTTCTTCCGTTACCTTACAGTCAAGGTCAACAAGCTTACATATAATCCTACGGAAGCGTTGGATTCTCCGAAAAAACCGAAAAAAATGCCCAAATATCTGACATTGGAGGAAAGTCTGAAATTACTTGAAGCTATAGACGGAGAATATAAAGAACGTGATTACTGCATGATGGTTTTTTTTCTTAATTGCGGAATGCGTATTTCAGAGCTTTGCGGAATAAACCTCTCAGATATCAACAGTGAGCATATGTTAAAAATCAGAGGCAAGGGAAATAAAGAAAGGGTGCTGTATCTTAATAATGCGTGCGTATCGGCACTGAATGATTACCTTGAGGTCAGACCGGTTGATGGAGTAAAGGATAAGGACGCCCTGTTTATCAGCCGTAAGAAATGCCGTATTACTCCCAAGGGAGTGCAGTATGTTCTAAGCAGAAATCTCCAAAAAATAGGTTTGGACGGTCAGGGATATTCTCCCCATAAGCTTAGGCATACGGCGGCAACGCTTATGTATCAGAAGGGCGGAGTAGACATCCGGACTTTGCAGACAATTTTAGGACATTCAAATCTCGGTACTACACAAATCTATACCCATGTTGCTGACGAACAGGTGATTGAAGGTCTGAAGGCGAACCCTCTGGCTGAAAACAAACCCGCAAAAACAAAGAAACCAAAACAATAATGTGAAATAATATGAAATAAAAAAGGAGATCGTATGAATTTACCCGTTCAAGTAACACAGGAAGAATTGTCGGAAATATTGTTGACCGTTGCCCCCGTAAGACCTGTTTTTATCTGGGGGGCACCCGGGATCGGAAAATCCGCACTGGTGGAACAGTTTGCAATAGATGTGGGTATGGAATGTGTGTCGCTCCTCGGCAGTCAGCTTGCTCCTGAGGATATAATCGGCATTCCGAGAATAAACGGCAATGTATCCGAATTTTTGCCCCCGAAAATGATTGCAAGAAATGAACCGTATGTGTTGTTTCTCGATGAACTTAATGCCTGCTCACAGGAAGTACAAAAAGCATTTTACAGCCTGATATACGAACGCAGAATCGGGGAATATCATCTGCCCAAGGGAAGTGTTGTTATCGGTGCAGGAAACAGGGCACAGGATAATGCAATTGTCAAAACAATGTCCTCGGCACTGGTGAATCGAATGTTTCATGTGCAGCTTAAGGTTGATGTAAAGCAATGGCTTTCCTGGGCATACAACGCAGGACTGCATCCTTGGATAACGGATTATATAACTGTCCGCCCCGAACATCTTTTCTCTGTGCCGCCCAAGACCGAGGAACCGTTTTCTACACCGCGTTCATGGCACACCCTCAGCGATCTTATAAAAGAATTTGAAGGTACGGGTCTTACCCCCGGCTCACCCATGCTCAAGACACTTGCCTACGGCTGCATTTCTCCCACCCATGCGGGGATGTTTGTTGCCTATACAAAGCAGCTCGGAAACAAAAACCTGCTGTCGGATATTATAAAGGGTGATGCCCGCTGGCCTTCTGCCCCTGAGGACAGGGATGTCTTATACTTCCTGGCTCAGTCATTCCGTGACAGACTTATTCTTGAACTGCCGCAGAATAAGGAGCAGATTGACAGAAACACTCAGCTGCTTACTCACAGAGCAAAGGCTTTGATGAAGGAGCTTGCATCAATCAATTTTGAACTGGCACAGCTTGTTGTTTCTGATGACGGGGGAAAAACTCTTCCCGGTTGGTTTATGGTGGAAATTGTACGTGACCTTCCGAGATTGATACAAAAATAGGAGAGTCTATGACGAAAAATAATAAAATTAAACTGCCGCCCTCCGTGAAATATATCATGGAGGGAGAGCAAATTATTGATAAGCACCCGCTGTTCGGAAGAATAAGACTTTCTCATAATATCATTGAATTTAATGATAATGAAAAGAAGGGTTCCGCATATGTCGTATGTTACGGAGTTATTTTTTTAAATAAAAACAAGCGGCATACCCCTCAGGAGTGGGCTTATATAATCGCCCATCTTATGCTCCACCTCTGTCTTGGACATACCAACCCTTCTAAGCTGCCGGCAGGGGCGGATACTCATATCTGGAATATTGCCTGTGATATCTACATAACCAAATTTTTACAGGATATGAAGTTCAAGGGTGCTCCATTGGAGGCAAATGTGATACAGAATTTTCCCGGAAGTCTGAAAAGTGAGCAGTCTGTCTATGAATATTTAATACAAAGAACTGATGAGGCAGAAAAATACAGGGTTCTGGGAACGTATGTTTCCGATGATATATATGACCCCGAGAATATATGTGAAAACTTTTACTCAAGACTTTATTTAAAGGATTATTATGAGGAACAATTTGCCAATGCACTGCAATATTCCGTCAGGAGCGTGCTGCAAAGTGCCTCATCTGCGGAGCTTTTGGAGGAATATGATACCCGCTCCCGCAGGGCTGCAAATTGGTTTATAAACAGCTTTCCTCTTCTGGGAAGTCTGGCGGCACATTTCAAAATTATTGAGGACAGCGATTACTGTCAGAAAAATGAAATACAGATCGCTGCCGTTGATGTCGGTCTTAAGGAAATATATGTCAACCCTGCGTCAGGTCTTTCCGTTGAGGAGCTTAAATTTGTACTGGGTCACGAATATCTCCATGCCGGTCTTGACCATGCAAACAGGTCAAAAGGAAGAGATCACTATCTATGGAATATTGCCTGTGATTATGTAGTCAACGGATGGCTGAAAGAAATGAATATCGGTATTATGCCCCAAAACGGTCTTATGTATGATGAAAACCTCAAAGGTATGTCTGCTGAGGAAATTTATGACGAGTTGGTACGTAATATAAGGCTCAACCGCAGGCTTATGACATTTCGGGGATACGGTAAGGGCGATATTATCGGAGCCGGAGAAAAAATTGGCGGCAGCATCAGTCTTGATGATTTCTGCAAAAATGCCCTTATGCAGGGTCTTGAATATCATATTAACAGCGGCAGAGGACTTATACCTGCCGGACTTATTGAGGAAATACGGGCACTTGCCATGCCGCCCATACCGTGGGATGTAAAGCTTGCAAAATGGTTTGATGATTTCTTTGCTCCTATTGAAAAGCACCGTACCTACGCAAGACCAAGCCGCCGACAGTCATCTACTCCCGACATTCCCCGCCCGAGATATTTTATTGACAATACACAGACGGATGGGCGTACTTTCGGAGTAGTTATTGATACATCCGGTTCCATGTCCGCAAAGGATATCGGTATCGCACTCGGTGCCATAGCGAGCTACGCCGATGCCAAAAATGTACCCAAAGTACGGGTTATTTTCTGTGATGCACAAGCATATGACAAGGGTTATCTTTCTCCGGAGGAAATTGCCGGAAGGGTAGAGGTTATGGGTAGGGGAGGCACTGTTTTACAGCCCGGTATTAACCTTTTGGAATGTGCAAAGGATTTTCCAAAGGACGGACCCATTTTGATTATCACAGACGGATATATTGAAAGTGATCTTAAAATCAGGCATGAACACGCTTTTCTCATACCCGAAGGTAATACTCTGCCGTTCAGACCGAAAGGAAAGGTGTTTTATTACGGAAAGTAAATAATTTCATATCACAAGCTTACAATCTATCGGGATATCTTTCCGCAGACAGTATCAAAAATTCTAAAAAACAGATTACAGAAACAGAACAAAGTTGTAAATAAAACGAGCCTCTTTAATTATTGAAGCAACAAGGCTCGTTTTATAAAATATACATATACATATAAATATAAATATAAATATAAATATACACACTTATAATATTTTGCGACATCAGCATTTTATCCGGTATAAAATAAGATGGCATAATCAAAAATAAGCAGCCGCAAGAGTGTATCGGAGCAGACCGATGCTTAAAATAATCCGCAACAGCATACCGAAAAAATTATGCAATAATTTCCGAAATCATGTTATCGAAATATTTCGGATTGTATATCGGTATTTGTAATTACAGAATAAATAATCTGAAGTCAATTCCAACACGAACGATTTTATTCATATGTACGGATTTTTATGTACGGGTTTTAATGATTATTCAAATCAGGTTTCCGGATTGACTGCGAATACCTGATATATGCTTGTCAATCTGTAAGTATTATGAAAACAGGCAGCTTTGGTGCTTAAATAAGTTTTCCCTACCCCCTAAATGTCGCAAAACTTTGATTTTGCGACATTACGTATATTTGCCAATTCCCTCTTAAAATAATAAAATCCGCAACCTTTTGCTGCGGATGCGGATATATGTATCATATCAAATTATATTTTATTCCTTTATATTTTCAATATGCTTTTTCTTTACTTCTTCTGATGCGTTTGTCAGTGGTTTTAGTTTCTCAAATATATTCCTGATTTCTTCGTCTGTAAAAATATCTTCTGATTTTTCTATATCAACCTTTATAAATTCTGATAGTCTGTTTCTTTTAAGTACCTTATACTGTTCGTTGTTCTCAGGTACTTTCTTGAGCTCGCATCGTTCCGAAAAAACTATGTACGATTTCATTTTTGTTCTATCTATTCCTAAAAATTTTGACAATGCATTTATATGTGTAATATTCTGCTTAATTGGATTGTAAAATTTTTTCTTAGTATTTTTATTGATCATTTGTGTCCACTTATACTGGTCTTCGTCTCCGAATATCCAACCGGAATAGTTTTTACTTTCAAAAACATAAATTCCCGTTTCATGTAATAGCAGAACATCAACCTCTGACGTCTTATCTTTGTACGGTATATAAATATTATTCAGTATTCTTTCTTCACTACCTAATCCATTATCTATTAATATATTCTTTATCAGCTTTTCTCCTCTTTTTCCTATTCTATTCGGGTCATTCGCAATACCTTTAATTAAACCTATTATTACAATCATTATAGTAACTATTACTATAATATTCATTTTTTATCACTCGCCGTTCTGTTTGCTTAAATCTTAGTTATTTCATATTGTTTTACTATTGTGAGTTTCAATATTTTCATATTATCTCAATAATATGAGTTTATATTCTGCTCAAAATTTTCATATTGTCTTACTATTGTAAGTTTTATTTTTGCTCAATATTTTCATTCTATATTAATATTATGAGATTTCATACGTTAGGTCTTTTTCTTGCTGGATTTGAGTTGTCTGTTGGTCTTAAAATGTAACTTACTTTTACTCATATCTGTATTGTTTATTAAATCTCAATTATTTCACGGTATCTCACTATTGTAAGTTTCAATATTTTCATTCAATCTCAATATTATAAGTTTCAATATTTTCATTCCGTAGTAATATTATGAGATTTGTTTGCTACAACTCTTTCCATTTTTCCATGTTGGATTCGGGTTATCTGTTAGTCCTAATATATAATCAGTTGAAACACCAAAAAATATAGCATACTTCCTTAGAATTTCATAAGGCGGTTCATTTCTGCCCGCTTCCCAATTGGATATAGTTCTTTGCGTTGTATTAAAAATTTTTGCCAGTTCTGATTGTGTTAAATTTTGGTCTTTTCTTAATTCTTGAATTATGTCATTAAAATACACAAAAAAACCCCTTTTTTTATTCTATCATTTTTATGATTTTGTATTGACTTTTAGCCCAAAATGTTCTAAAATATATTTAGCTCAAAACGTTCTAAATATATTTGTTCTTGAGCCCCCGAGGAAGTAAACTAAAATTCCAACAATATAGCATTCCGGTTTTTTGCGGTATAATGGGCTAACGACGGGGAATTTAACTTATTTTCTTGTTCCGTCGCCCCGTCGGTAAATTTTCGATACCGCAAAAAATTTTTAAAGTCAAGGGCGCGGAGCGTGCATTTTACCCTTTACTTTAAAAAAGGAATGCGGATGGCTGTGTTATTACTTCCTCATCTAATAAGGAATAATGCAAAAATCAAATAAAAATAATTTAAGGAGATGTACAACATGAAAGAGGTTATTATTGATGGTTATGAGTATTATTACGATGAGGAAAATGACATAGGTTATTTAAAATCTGATTGGTATTATGATAGTCGAAACGATGAGTTTTTTCATAAGAGGACTTGTTATTATGATGATGAAGGCAATGTTTATTATTTTGAATAGTTAATTATTATGGCTATTCTGCTCTTAATTTGGAGCATTAGCATAGATAAATATTTTATAAAGGAGTTGTTAAAAATGGTAGCTACTGTCATGGGAAAAATGAAAAAACCTTATAAACTGGATAACGGCAAGTCGGGTGTTAGTTGTCGTATAAGTCTGTTTATCGGTTCTTATGCTTCTGATCCTCTTACTGAAACGATCGGAGAGGGTGAGCAATTTATTGAAGTTCGTTGTCCTGAGAAGCTTGCCGATTTAATTCATGTCAACGATGAGATTTATGTTGAGTTGGATGATGGACGATCGAGAATTAAATCTGTAATGGCTAAATCTGATGATGGAAGTTTTATTCCGTTGGAGTGATTCTATGAGTACAAGTGAAATATTACAATACCTGTTATTCGTATTATCCGCAATTTTTGGGGAGAGATTGGGTCATGCGTTTAACTTTTGGAAATGGTGAGGAATGGTGATCAGTATGGATATAATTCTTATTGGTCTTGCTTCCGGTTTTGGATTACATATAATATTTTCACTTATTGGCTATGCTATTCGTGAATTTATTAATTTTTTCAAAATTGGAAATAAGTAATGGAAGGAGGTGTTAATATGCTTACAAAAATTAAGAGTTTTTTTAAGTCTAAATTCGGAAAAGTTTTGTCTGTTGCTTCAATATCTGCTCTGATTGCTTCCTTCGGATGTATTCAATGCTTTGCTTTAGAGAGTAGTTCACCTGATATTAGCGGTACACTTACGACTTCTTTTGAATCAATGAAGAATGACATTTTTACTTACATTGGAATTGCTCTTCCAATAGCTCTCGGCGTTGTTGGTGCGATTTTTGGAATAAAGCTTGCTATAAAGTTCTTTTCCAGCATTGCAAAAAAATAAGTTTGTCTGAATTTGATTTTATCCCCACCTCTCCCCGGTGGGGGTTTTTTATAAGGAGTTAGAAATGATATATCTATATTCCGGTACACCGGGTTCTTATAAGTCTTATCATGCGGTTTGGGAATGTATTTTATGGTTGCGTATGGGTGGAAATTTAATTACTAATTTTCCGTTAAATTACAAAAATGTAATTAAGCGACCAATTAAAGGCATTTATGAGTTTGTTAATAACATTGATATATCCGTTGATTATCTTGTTAAATTTGCAGCTGAACATCATGTAAAAAATTATAAGGCTCAGACCTTGGTTGTTATAGATGAAGCTTCCATTCTTTTTAATCCTCGAGATTTCGGTAGACGTGGACGTATGGATTGGATAAATTTTTTAGCCAACCATAGACATTTCAATTATGATATTGTTCTTATCGCTCAGTCAGATATTATGCTTGATAAACAGATCAGGGCTCTCATCGAGAGCGAATATAAGCATCGAGCAGTTAAAAATTATAAAGTTTTTGGTAAGATTCTTAATTTAATTTTCCGAGGATTGTTTTTATATGTAGATATTTGGTATCCATGTAAGCTTCGTAACGGTAGTCAATGGATGATTTTTAATAAAAAAATAGCTTCATGTTATGACACGCTCGGTCTGATTGAGGGTTCAAAGTTTTCTGAAAAGCGTAAAGTTGCTGAATCTTCTGTTAATAAGTCAAAAGGGGTGCTTAAAATTGCAAACGTTCATGACCCGATTACAAAAAAACAAGTTCGTAATGATCTTACTCAGCTTGTTAATTGCCTTTGCGCTTATGTTGGGCGTAATGGCGGAACCGTTTAAAGTTGATGCGATTGCAGGCATTGACGATGCTATATATTTTGCCTTGGCTACCGTATGTTTGTCTATGGGTATAGGAATTGCTGTTAATAATCCTAATAGTGGAGCGATTATATATGATTTATGGAATAGCTTTTCCGGTAAAGTTCAAGATTATTTTTATAATATGTCTTTACAGGCAGGAGTTGCTTATTCTTTTGTTTTTGAATGGGTTCCCGAGCAGTGGGGAACTATAACTTCCGAAATTCTTGATTATTTTAACAATCATCATTCAGTAACTTCATCTCCTTATATGTACTGTACTCCGGGTACTTCCGGTAAGCTTGGTTTTACGGAAGATACGGTTTTCTCTTTTACAATTCCTCAAGATTTAAAGTTAAATGAAATGGGTGTTGTTTTGTTGCAGAAAGGTAAATTAAGTTTCGGAGTTCTTGATGTTGAAACCGGTAAGGCTTGTTATCCTGAGATATTTGTTAATCCTTCTTGTCCTTATAATTGTATAGTTAGGTCTTTGGAAACGTATGATGGTTTTAAGTGGGTTGAAGTTTCTCATGGTTATAGTGCTAATCCATCCTGTTTTTATGCTGGTACTATCACCTCTCGTGTTGCAAAAGATTATTCTCCTAGAAATGGTCTTCACTTTCAAGGATCTTACTTTAACCGTGTTTTAAGCATTCAAAATGATGACAATAATTCTAATTGTTTTTATGATTCGTCAGGCAATTCTTATTATTTAGGATTAAATGAAAATGGAAAATATTCTTTTATGTCTGTTTTTAGTAATTTTAAATATTTAAATTTGGAATTTAATTCTATCGAAGAAGCTATTTTGTGGTTTTTAGATGAGTGTGGTCTTGTGGCTGATTTCGGTAATGGATTAGTTAATAATGATAGTGTTGGAGTATACGATCCTTCTGTCCCCTCTGATGGTATTACTTATGATCCTGATAAAACTAGACAGAAGTTGGATGAGCTTGACGGTATTATTGACGCTACCGGTTCGCTCCCAACAGTTATACCCGGTAACCTTGAAGATCTCGGTGTTCTCGCTGACAATCCGGCTCTGGTTACCGATCCGACTGCCGCAGGTGAATTATTAAATATATATCCGGCTGATCTTCCTCAGATAAATGCACCGTCTAACTTGTGGACTGATAAATTCCCCTTTTGTCTCCCATTCGACATATACAACCTTTTTGCCGGCTTCTCGGCGGCTCCTGAGATTCCGGAATTTCATATTCTCGTGCTACCTGAGAATTCATTTGGGTTAAAAAATGAAGAAATATATTTTGATGTTGATTTTGAGCCTTATGACAAACTTGTAAAAATTTTTCGTTTCTTTATCTGTGCCGGATTTGTTGTTTTTCTAATTTTAATAACCCGTAAATTGATAGGATCGTAGGTGTTGTTTATGGATATTTTTAATAATATTATCTCATGGATTGGGGATAAGCTTAACTATGTCCTCAGTCTGATATGCGTTGTTCTTCCTGATTCTCCGTTCAAGCTTCTTGATGATTCTCCGATCGGCGAGTATATAGGCTATATTAATTATTTTATTCCCCTCGATTTTATTCTCGATTCTCTTTCAGCTTGGACTGCTGCTATTGTTATTTATTATGGTGTACAGATTATTATGCGTTGGGCTAAGGCTATTAAATAATAATTTTTTAATAAACCTCTGCTGATGAAGCAGCCACGCATTAAAATAAGAATTTTTTAATAAACCTGCTGACGTAGCAGCCACGCATTAAAATAAGATTTTTTTAATAAACCTGCTGACGGCGGTTTTTTGAGCCGTCAGCAGGGTTTATTAAAAGCGGTTTCGAACCGCTTAACCCCCCGAAAACTAATAGGGGGGTACTACCTACAAGTTTGTAATTATTTAAAAGATTGGATTGATTTTCATGAAAGCACATTTAAATGTTAAAAAAGAATATCATAACGGTATATGTATTGATTGGTTTGAATTTACTTTGTTTGAGCATAACTATTTTGATGTTATATGTATTCTCGGTCTTGATTATGATGGTATTGAATTTATTGATGGTTACGGTCAAAACGGTTATAATTATTCAATTCATTTTAATAATATTACTATATTGTTCGGTAATCGTGATGATATGGGTGTTCATGTCAGAATGACCGGTGACGGTTGCCGTAATTTTGAAAAATATAGTAAAATCGGCTTTGATAATTTGATCAAAGTTATTTTTGCTTTATCTAAGTTTGATCAAGCAAAAATGAGCCGTATTGATATTGCCTATGATGATTTCGAGGGGTTGATTGATATTGATGCTTGCGTTTCTGATGTCCGCGAGGGTAATGTTGTTAGCCGTTTCCGCAAAGGAAGTATAATTGAAAGTTTTAATTTTAACAACGAAAAGAAAACATTTAAGACCTTAAATTGCGGTAGGCAAGGTTCTAATATATGGATAACTATTTATGACAAGTTAGCCGAAAGAAGGTCAAAGGATATAGTTCCGGATTGCGATTATTGGGTTCGTTGTGAAATTAAGATGCGTCATAATAATGCTGATCGTTTTATTCAGCTTCTTAATGAGGGTAAACCAATGATTGAATTATATTTTCTTGTTCTTAATAATTATATCCGTTTTGTTGTCCCCTCTGATTCTGACACTAATAAATGGCGTTGGGCAGTAGCTCCTCATTGGGACCGGTTTTGTAATTCTGTCATCGACGGCGAAAAAATTTCTTTATATGTTGCTCCGTCTGATGATTATAATGAATATAAACTTGTCAATTATGTTACAAAGCAAGCCGGAGCAGCTGTTTATACATATATACAGAAGTTTGGTATTTCGGATTTAATGAAGCAGGTTGATGGTAAAAAGTATATGCTTGCATTAAAATATAGGGAGCTTCTTTCTGATCCGGATGAAGCTGTTTTATCTGATATTGGCGGTGATAATATTGAATGATCAGGATAAAATTTACATAGATATAATTTTAGAATATATGATGTGTACTATAGATAAATATCAAAATCAGATTTTAAATATTAAACGTAGTCATTTTTACAGTAAATTTAATGTTGAAGACTATTATAATATGCTTGTTGCACAGATACGTCTTGAAACTTGTCTTGAAACATTTGCAATTATACGAGATTTTTTAAATTTTATGGAATGATTTTTATGCATTTTTGATATTACCATTCAAATTGCTGATTTTGCGACATTACGTATATTTGATTATCCCCTCTCTGAATCTGCGGATGCTCAATATTATATACCTTATTCTTTTATCTTTTTATCTGCACCTGAAGCCCTTAATAAATCCAAGTTCAGTGTAGATAAGCCTTCCGTTTTCTCTGTGTGAGTGCATCAGAGAAATTCTGCTTACTGTCATAGACACTCTTTCAAGTTTCAATGTCTTTATGTCAAACTTCTCGCCGAAAGGAGGTTTTGCTTTTCGAATGATTGTGATATGCGGTTTAAACGGTTTTTTATCAAATGGTATGTCATAGTCTGACAGAACTTTGCGAAGCCGTGAAACCAAAGAAAAAAGTTCCGGATTCTTTTCGAGTCCTACCCACCAAATATCCCCGAATGAACCGACTTTTCCGCTGAGGCAAAGTGAGAACGGCTTAAAATCAACCTTTTTCATTGCTTCCGTAACTTTATTCGGACAATCATATTCTCCGATAAAAGCCAATGTCAAATGAAGATTATGACAATTTGTATAGTTTCCCGTAACCTTACGGGAATACAGTTTATTTTGTGTTGCAATCAGTGTATTTTCAATTTCACTGTTGAATTTAACAGCTATAAACAGACGCACTATTCCCACCCTATCTTTAGTTTAAAATTTCCGATAATCCTGCACCGGATATTATCATAACGTATTCAACAATTTTGCAGCTATACGGAATAAGAGACGGACAGCCATCTGTGGAGGTGGTTATCCGCCCCGAAAAAGTCAATCAGCAAAGGTGTTGCATCCTATAGTATTCTGATCCCGTGCCGGAAGTTTTTGATTTAGCCTTACTTCATTTTAACGCCTTTTTGTTTTTCCTAAAATGTTTTCACTGAATTCGGTTATCTCACCGCAATTCCTGAAATAATGCAGTCATTTGAATAAGTACCTGAAATTCTTGTTGTTTGCCATAGAAAATGCTTCTGTACTTCCCACGATAAAGTGATCGGCAAGTTCAATATTGACCGCCCTCAGAGCATCCCTGACCTTGATAGTTGCATCTATATCTTTTTGGGACGGAAAAGAAATACCGCTCGGATGATTATGTGCCAGATATACCTTCGATGCATTATATCTTATACAGGTATCTATTATTTTTCTGACATATATTTCGGAAGCACTGACGGAGCCCTTGCTTATAACCTTAAAATAAATCTCATGTCCCTTGCTGTCAAACAATATCATAAGAACCTGTTCGCCCTCACAACCCGTAAAGCTTGAATATATTTTTTCCTCAATTTTATATTTGTGTTCTTTATTATCCGGATTGAAATATTTGTCCATCAAATATACACAGCTTACTTTTGGTATCATTTTTATAAGCATGGCTGTATTTTGTGACAAACCTATATCAATAAGCATATATTTCGGTGCATCCATGATTGCATGAAGTGAGCCGAAATGGTTTAAAAGTCTGATGGACAAATCGGTATGATTCTTGTTTGGAGAAGTATAGGACAACACCAATTCGAGAAACTCCTCCTCACTCAAACTACCGAAACCACGCTCAACAACACGTTCTTTGAATTCTGTTATTCTCATTTTGTATGCTGCTTTATCTTCCATAAAAAAACACCTGCTATGAAAAAATTACTCTTAAATTTTTATCGTCGACCATCGAGTATAACTCGTTGCCGGCAACTATATAGTGATTATTCAGCCTTGCGCCAAGCTTAGCGAGAGAATTGAATATTTTCATTGTATTATCAATATCATTCTCGGTAGGTGCGGCAATTCCGTTGGGTTTATTGTGTGCAAGTATCATTGTAGTTGCATGATACCTGACGGATAATTCGGATAGCTTTGAATACAGCTTGTCTGTCCAATTATCCTTTTCCTCACTTATTATTCCCAGAAAGAGCTCCATCCCCTTTGCATTATACATAGCAAGAACTACTTTTTCTTCAGTTTCGTTTGAAAGCAGATCCATCAATCTGTTTTCAAGATCTTCCACGCAATCCAGAGATTTATCATTGCTATTCTTATCATAGATATATTTGTTTGTAAGACTGAACACCGATTTTAACCATATTGCTGCATTTTTTGATAATCCGCATTCAATAAGTGCATCAACCGGTGCATCAAGTACACCGGAAAATGATCCGAAACGATTTATAAGCTGATGTGCCGTTTCGTTGGTATCTCTTCTCGGTATACCGAAAAATAACAAAAGCTCCAGTATTTCATGATGATTGAATTCGGAAAATCCGGAAGAATAATACCTCTCCCTCATTCTTGCTCTGTGACCGTTGTGGAGTGGTTGCTTAGCCATATTATATTACTCTCCTCACTTTTGATTTTTCAACATAAGCAGAATAATGTTTCATTTTTTTAATTTTCTGTATTGTTTTAAGCAAACAAGAATACCGACTGCAACAGCCGCCGCGGCACCGATCATAGCCTTGTAATCAGGCGAGCCGGCATCCGAAGAGTCGTGTTGTGTATGTACATAATATTCATTTTCACTTGTCTGCTGTCCGGAATCAGTCTGCTCCACAGAATCAGAGTGTTTTTCTTCGGTTCCCTGTTTATGAGGTTTGCTCGTTTCTGCCTTGACAGGGAGTTTTCGGGAATTTTCCGTTGAATGATCCGATGCGGCGGATTCCGGCAAATCACCTGTATCCGCCGCACTTTCGGTACTGTCCGGAGTCTGAGTTACTCCTATTCTGAAAGAAGCGGGAGACATACTCTCAATTTCACTTTCGTCTATGGTATATGCTTCAACCGCATATGCATAAAAGTCATATTCGACTGTGTCACTGTTGAAGGGTTTGAATCGCAGCTTAAAGGTTTGATTCTTTTTTGTTTCATTTGTCATAAAAAGGAGTTTTACCTGACCGTCACTGTCACTATATCTGAAATAATCGCTGCCGGATTTTTCCTCGGGTGCGGCCGATGACAGATTCAATGATTTATCATCATATTCAAGATAAATAATGACTGCGCCTACCGACTCATCCGATGTAACGGTAAGATATGTATTAAAAGCCTTTCCGGGTTTAATATTTTCATCCGCTGATATATCTATCCCTCCGGCAGCAAAAACAGTACCCGAAACATTTATCATAACAAGTATAGTGAATAAGAAAATGGTTATATACTTTCCGATTTTATTTTCCTCCCGACTTATCTGAAAGTTATGGCTATATTATTTAATCCTCATAACGCCCATTGATTGAGGAAGCATTATCAGCTCATTATTCTCAACACAGGTCTTTCCTATTGAAAACACCGGAATATCGCAGTTATATGTAAACGGTACACTTTGCTTACTTCCTGTGGGATTAACCGCAATTATCATACTTCCCCTCCTGAATATAAACGGATATTTTCCCTTTTCGGCATATACTGCTTCAAAATCACCGTCCGCCTGCAAATCCTCATATTCATGACGGACAGCTATAACCTTTCTTATGGTGTTAAGGAGAGAGTTGGGATCATTTTCCTGTGCCTCAACCGTCGGTGCATCATCACTCAAATCAACGGGAAGATAAAGATTTTCGGGAGGTGCCGTTGAGAAGCCACGGTTAATACCGCTGTTCCACTGCATAGGAGTTCGTGTGCCCGTGCGGCTGAAGCCTCCCTCCTTGCTTACAAGTCCCTCAATATACTTCATTCCGATTTCATCACCGTAATAAAGAAACGGAACACCCGGCATTAAAAATACAAATGAATATGCGATCTTTGCTTCAAGAGGGGTAAACATCTTTGTCATTCTCGGAGTATCATGGTTGCAGGTTATGAAGCTTATATAACCCTTCCCTTTTGTTTCCCTAAGATCGTCAAGATATTCCTCAAGGAATTTGGTTATATCCCCCTTTCCGTTTTTGGAAAATACGGCGGTACACTCCCCTGTCTGCGGATCCCTTTCCCTGAAAAGATGTCTGTAACCGTTATTGTCATGATCAAGGTAAAAATCGCTGTGGAAACCGGCTCCGACTGCAACTTTGGGGTTACACCATTCCGAAATGATTGCCGCTTCGGGATATTCCTTGTCAAGCATATTTCTGATATTACGCCATATCCTGCAAGTTTCAGGCTTTTCCCCGTCTTCATTTTTGACAAGTGAATCTGCCATATCTACACGGAAACCGTCACAACCCATATCAAGCCAGAAACGCATCACATCCTTCATAGCCTCAACGGTAGCAACACAATCTGGATCCGATGGAGTTTTTTGCCATGAGGGGTGGGTAATATTATTGAAGCCGTAATTAAGTGCAGGCTGTGAACTGAAGAAATTTACAAGATAATTTCCGTCCCTGTCCGTAACTCCGCATACAAATTTATACTGCGGAGGAGCCTCCCATACACTGTCTGTCCAAATATATCTGCCGCTGTATTCATTATCCTGTGGTGTCTTGCTTTTTATGAACCACTCATTCTGATCGGATGTATGACCGGGTACAAGGTCAAGGAGTATTTTAATTCCCTTTTGATGTGCAGATTCAAAAAGATGCTTTGCATCCTCATTTGTTCCGTATCTTTCCGCAACAAGATAGTAATTCCTTACATCATATCCTGCGTCCATGAATGGGGAATCATAAATCGGGTTAAGCCATATAGCATTACATCCAAGGCTTTTAACATAATCAAGCTTTGACTCTATTCCCCTCAGATCTCCTATCCCATCACCGTTACTGTCACAATATGTTTGTGGGTATATTTCATAAAAAACCGCATTTTTTAACCATTTCGGCATAGATAAACCTCCGTTTTTGATAATTTTTTATATATTGTAGCATAATTCCTTATAAAATTCAAGTAATTATATACAATGTCCGGTAACTGAATCTATTTTTTACGTTATTTCCCAAATCGTAATGAGTGAAATTTAATTAATATTGCTCTCTTTCGTATGAATACTATTTCGGTCCTAAAAACCTGTCTCCATTTAAGTGAATCATATGATCCGGCATATCCGCAATCCAAACCTCTGTTTCCCAAGCAAGCGTTTCGGAAAACTTCTTAAAAGTTTTAAAGTCAAGAAACGCAGTTACATAAATTTTCCCCGCTTTAACGCCTTCTGTCATTTCTTCAATCTCTTTGATTCTCTTAGGCTCCATAGGCCCGACGGAAGTAACAGACTCAATAAAATACAGCCAATTCTTTTCTTTAGAGTAGAGGACTACATCCGGCATTTTATCATGAAGTGTAATTGCAAATCCCAGTTCTTTCAGCCTTTCTGCATTCTTAACCAAATCTTTTTCCGTGGTATCCCCTACATAAAGGCACTCGGTATTAGGTGCAAATCGAGGAGCAAATTCCTCGATAATAGCCTTTTGCAGTTGATTATGCTTTCCGGGTGAAAAAGTAAAGTTCTCTCCATTAATCCGTACAGGCATTTTTCTCATCGTACGCTTAGACGCATACAGATCAATCAGTGTTTCGTGAGATTGCAGAAATTTTTGTTTTTCTGATTTCCAATGTTTTGTTCCAAAGCAGCGAATAAGCGAGAGCATCTCATCTGTCAGACGATAGCGATAGTTTGGACTATTGGTCGCTTTTCCGTTGTCCTCAATAAATGCAGCATTTCGAAAATGGTGCATAGCTTGTTTTCGGAAAGTCTCTCGACTATTTTCCGCATAGACAACACCGTAGTTTTCCTTTGTATACGCAATGACATCATGAATACGAATCCAGCTATTTACGGCGTTCGACCATTCGTCATTTTCTTTTATATCCGCCATAGCCAAAAGGACATAACAGCACAAATCTGCCTGCTGTTTAGCCGGCACTTGCAATTCTTTCAATATCTCTCTTGCTTCCTCGATTTTGCTCATAAATGAAACTCCTTAAAATTTGGTCGCATCCCGATTCTGTCATATCACGAGACTTTATCAATGCTTTTCCCATTTGCTCTATGATTTCCAAAGGCGGCACAGGCATAGAATTTATCTCCGTCGAATTGACTTGAGTGGAACCGTTTAGAATCCTATAATAACAGTCATAAAGGGTTGAATTAAATAACACATATAATCCATAAACGATGCACTCGGATAGTTCTTTTAATCCGCAAATAAAATTAATTTTGTTTTGGGTGCTGATTTTTGAATAATCAGGATACTTCCTTGCAAGATATACACCGCACTGCAACCTCCGATGTTCTTCTTTCGCAGTAAATCTTTTTACAAAAAGGTAATTTGCATTCGGTTGTAACAGCCCCGCTTGATTAGTAACAATATACTCGTGTTCTTTACCAATAGGAAATATAACCTTTCCGTCTTGTATATGCTGTGAATAAAACAACGGGACAGCACAGTCTTCCGACACATCACGTAAGGCTTCTTTGTTTCTAAAATCAACGGTCAAACCTGTTTTCATCTTTAAGCCAATACTTGGTAGTGTATTTGTCCATTTGTTTAAC